>JANMAN010000324.1:0-1701 GCA_031359885.1 Tardiphaga sp.
ATTCGATGCTGCCTGATCTAACATCCAACCGAAAGTTTTTCATGACCGACTTTGTGATCGCCGCTCCGTCTCAGCCAGCACTTGCCGTGTCCGGCGATAGCAAGACATTCCCCGTGCGTCGCATCTGGTGCGTCGGCCGCAACTACCTCGAACATGTCCGAGAGATGGGCAACGACGAGCGCGCGCCGCCGTTTTTCTTCGCCAAGCACGCCGACATGATCGTCGCCGATGGCGGCACTATCCCCTACCCGCCGATCACGAAGGATTTTCACCACGAGGTCGAACTCGTCGTCGCACTGAAAAGCGGCGGGCTGAACATTACGCCCGATAAGGCGCTCGACTGCGTCTGGGGTTATGGATGCGGCATCGACCTGACGCGCCGCGATTTGCAAATCGCCTCGCGCAAGAAAGAACAGCCCTGGGAGATCGGAAAATCCTTCGATCATTCCGCGCCCTGCGGTGCGCTGGCACCCGTGTCGACGATCGGCCACCCTACCACGGGTAAGATCTGGCTATCGGTCAACGGCACCCAGAAGCAGACCGGCGATCTTTCGGAGATGATCTGGAACGTGCCGGAGATCATCGCCAAGCTGTCGCAGCAGGTCGCGCTCGCCGCCGGCGACATCATCATGACCGGCACGCCGGCCGGCGTCGCGGCGCTCGCGCCCGGCGACAAGATCGAATGCGGCATCGACGGCATTGGGACGCTGACCGTCACGATTGGACCGGCAGCGTAGGGCGTTCTGCGATACTCCGTGAACGGCCTCGACGCGGCCCGGCGTTGTGCTAACCTTCCGACAATCGACACATCGGGAGGTTGCATGCCTTATCTTGTTCAAGGAACCGACACGTCCGGAAATGTTTCGTTGCGGCGTGAAAACGCCGCCGCCGCGTTCAAGAAAGCATCCGAGCTGATCGCCGACGGGTGTTGGGACGTCCAGATCACCGCACCCGACGGACACGTCTACGCCGAGGCGGATTTCTCGAAACTCGAAACCAGCGCATAACGAAAAAAGCCCCGGATCGCTCCGGGGCTTTTTTGTATGTGACGGCGTGCGTAGCGCTCAATAGCGATAGTGGTCGCTCTTGAACGGGCCTTCCTGTTTGACGCCGATGTAGCTCGCCTGATCCTTGCTCAGTTCGGTGAGCTTGACACCGATTTTAGCGAGATGAAGCCGTGCGACCTTCTCGTCGAGCGACTTCGGCAGCACGTAGACTTCCTTCTTGTACTTGCCGTTCTTGTTGTTGGCGTAGAGTTCGATCTGCGCCAGCGTCTGGTTGGTGAACGACGCCGACATCACGAAGGACGGATGGCCGGTCGCGTTGCCGAGATTCACGAGGCGGCCTTCCGACAGCAGGATCATGCGCTTGCCGTCCGGGAAGGTGATCTCGTCGACCTGCGGCTTGATGTTGTCCCACTTCATGTTCTTCAGATGCGCGATCTGAATCTCGTTGTCGAAATGGCCGATGTTGCAGACGATCGCGCGATCCTTCATCGCACGCATGTGCTCGATCGTGATGATGTCCTTGTTGCCGGTCGCGGTCACGAAGATGTCGGCGCGCGGTGCTGCGTCTTCCATCGTCACGACCTCATAGCCTTCCATCGCCGCCTGCAGCGCGCAGATCGGATCGACTTCGGACACGAGCACGCGGCAGCCGGCCTGACGCAGCGACGCGGCCGAACCCTTGCCGACGTCGCCG
>JANMAN010000080.1:0-1927 GCA_031359885.1 Tardiphaga sp.
ATCTTTACGCCGACTTCTACGGCATCCTCAAGAAGATGCCGCCGGCGGCGCGCCAGGAGATCGTCAAGGTGACGAGCACCCCGTATCGCATGGCCCTGGCCTACATCACGCTGGTGCCGATTCCGTTTGCGTTCACGGGCCGGCCGATCGCGGTGATCGTGACCTACACCATTGTCGGCTCGCTGTTCGTGCCGTTCCTGGCCGCGACGCTGCTCTACCTGAACAACCGCGTCGCATGGACCGAACCGGTTCCGCACAATTCGTGGGTGACCAATCTTCTGCTGGTCGCGATCCTCGCCCTTTTCGCCATCGTCGGCGCGCAGGAAGTCATGGGAGCGCTCAGGTAATGATCAACCGCCAGATTCTCCTCGTCTCACGCCCGGCCGGAGAAGCGACCGCCGCCAACTTCACAATCGTCTCGACAGACATTCCCACGCTGGTCGATGGCCAGGTGCTGGTGAAGCACACCTATCTCTCGCTCGATCCCTACATGCGCGGGCGCATGAACGACGCGAAGAGCTATGCCCCGCCGCAGGCGTTGAACGAGGTGATGATCGGCGGCACCGCCGGAGAGGTCGTGGAGTCGCGCCATCCGTCGTTCGCCGCCGGCGATCGCGTCGTCGGCATGGGCGGCTGGCAGGCATACAGCATCGTTGATGGCGGCGCGCGCGCGATCCGCAAGGTCGATACGACGCACGTCCCATTGCCCGCGTACCTGGGGCCGGTCGGGATGCCCGGCGTGACGGCATGGTACGGGTTGTTGAAGATCTGCGAGCCGCAGCCGGGCGACACAATCAGCGTGACCGCCGCGAGCGGCGCCGTCGGCAGCGTCGTCGGGCAACTGGCGAAGGCTAGGGGCTGCCGCGCGATTGGCTTCGCGGGCGGCGCCGACAAATGCCGCTACGTGACCGACGAGCTCGGTTTCGATGCGTGCATCGACTACAAGGCGCACGCCGATGCGAAGTCGTTATCTGCGGCGCTGAAGGCGGTGACGCCGGACGGCATCGATGGCCATTTCGAAAATGTCGGCGGGCCGATCCTCGATGCCGTGTTGCTGCGCATGAACGATCACAAGCGGATCGCGCTGTGCGGGATGATCAGCGGCTACGACGGCGCGCCGATCCCGATTCGCTACCCGTCGCTGATCCTGACGGCGCGGCTGCGCGTCGAAGGCTTCATCGTCAGCGAACACATGGAGCACTGGCCGGCGGCCCTCACCGAGCTGGCGACGATGGTCGCGACCGGTCAGCTGAAGTATCGGGAGTCGATCGCCGAAGGTTTGGAGTCCGCGCCGGAAGCGTTCCTCGGCATGCTCAAAGGAAGAAACTTCGGTAAGCAACTAGTCAAGCTCGCCTAAAACGAAAACGGGCGCAACCCCGAAGGATTGCGCCCGCCTTTTTTTCAAGCCTTCAAGCCCTCTTAGAACGACAGCGCGAAGCCGACGCGGAGGATGCGCGGCGAGAGGATCGGATCGCCGCCCGACGGCAACAGGTACGTCGGACCGACGGCGACCGTGGTGGCCACGACGGTGTCAGCATTGGATGTTGAACAAGCTGATCTCCGGGCTGAAGCGCGCCCGGCCCATCTTGAAGTTCTTCGACAGGCGCGCATCGAGCAACACCACCTTTTCATAACGCTCGGTGCCTCGCTGGCTGAGCTGAATCGTCTGGCTGGCGCGGGTCAGGTTGTAGGTCGACACATACGGGTAACCGTTATTGGCGACCATCGAGCCGGACAGGCTGATGTCGTACGGCAGGGTATAGCTGCCCGAGAGGCGGAACGCCTGCTCGGAGTCGTTGCCGACGATGCCGACCGGGAACGGGGTGTTGTTCGGATCGTTCAGGTCCGAACCAACCGCCACGCCGCCTTCGTTCTTGCCGAGCGTAAAGCCGGCCTGCATCTGCCACTTCTTCGAGAAGCGCTTGGT
>JANMAN010000376.1:0-2708 GCA_031359885.1 Tardiphaga sp.
GAGACGTTTCGAAGAATCAGGCGTGAAATTTTAATCGGATCGGCAACCGGAACAAACTGCAGCAAATCTGACGCAATACCGTTCGCCACGTGCTCGAAACGGCTGTATCCAAACCCGTGGCGCGCAATATAGGTTCCTCCATTCTGGATCGGCTGCGCGGTGGGGCTCCACAGATCGAAAGTCTCTTCGTCACGAATATAAATCGCCTCACCCGTGGGATCGCCGACCGGATCGTTCGACCATGGCGTAAGCTGGTTCTCACGGCTGTTTTCAGCCCATGTGTATCCGCTGCCCTCCACCGACGTCTGGAAGCCGAAAGTCGGATTCGCAATTACGTTGATCCAAGGTGCCGGGGTCGTCTGGCCTGCAGCAAGGATGGTGACATATTCGCGGCCGTCTTTATCGAACCCTCCAAGGCCATTGAAAAACTCAAGGCTAGGTTTTGCTCGAGCGGATTCTATCTGTGGCACCGACACGCTACGTTTCAGGAAGCGCATTGGCGACGCGACGACTGGTAGCAGCAAACGCGCGAGTTGATTGGCCACGGGTCCGCGGCGTGCCAACAAGACGACGCGAGCGACAGATCGAAGCAAAGCCCTCACTTCAACGCTCATCAAATCAGCGCGCAGCGTATAAACAGAACCTTTTGCAAGTCCTTTGCTGATAGCCGGCTGAGATTGGCTACTTCGAACGGCAGTCTCGATCGCAATCTGAAGATCCTGTATATAGGAAGACGCGCGCTCATTGACGACGACTAGATCGACGCTCAGACCTTTCAAGCGCCAATATTCGTGAGCGCGAAGCAGCTGACGCACCTGGATGATGTCCTCGATGTCATCGATGCACAGGAGGACGATTGGTAGGTCGCCTGAAATGCTTAGCGGCCAGAGGCTTGACTGCGGCGCTGCTCCGCGAATGATCGAATCTGACGGCGTACGGAAGCGCGGGTCGGCATAAAGGATGGGAGCAGCGAGCCTCTGAAAATCAGCAGCTTCCTCGGCAGTGACGCCGAGATGACGAAGCTGAACCTGAGCTTGAGTCCACGCCAGGGTCTTTACACGATCGAATGCGCTCCGATCATGATGTTTGTCGATCTGATCCAGAAGTTCGACCCGCGATGCGGCGACTATTGTCCAGAACGCCACCCGCGCAACTTTTCGGGGCGGAATGCGAACGCGTAATCTCAGCGAAAAGATCGGATCTAGAACCGTCCCGACCGTATTCGAAAGAGGGTTGTGTTGCTCAATGGCTGAAGCCGTTCGGACGGAGCGACATCGGCCGACGAATTGGGCTCGGTCGGTCTCATACTGCAAATCGCCGACAATTTCGCCTTCCGCAACCGCAAAATGCGCGACCCAGATTCGAGGCTCATCAGTGGAACGCGTTCGGCGCGTTGCGATAAGCGCCCCGTATTCGGCGAGATATTCCGTTTCCACGAACATTTTGGCAAATGCCGGATGTGCGTTGTCGGCCGCCGGGGTAGTGAGCACCAATTCTGCATAGGATGTGATCTCGATTTCACGCGGGCGGCGTCGGCTGTTGGTCAACGAAATGCGGCGGACTTCGCTGTCATCCTCGCTCGAAACCAGGACATCCATTGTCGTCGTCAGCGTACCATCTCTCCGTACAAACTGCGCAAGATCCTCACCGAAAAAGACCTCTTCGTCATGGGTGTCGATGCCAATCGGTTCAGCAGCAGACCAGATCGTTTCGGTCTGCGTGTCTCGCAAGAAAATAAACGAACCTTGGTCGTCGCGGGTCGGATCCTCTCGCCATCGTGTGATGGCCAATTCGCGACATCGGCTGTAGCCACCACCCGTGGCAGTCAACATCACGGCGTAACGCCCGTTCGAAAGCAGATGCGTTATAGGCGGACCTGCAATCATATCCTGTGTCAGCCGCCGTACGCCCGACGCATCGGCGATGGCTTCAGCAACGGAAGCCTTCACTTCTTCGGCTCGCGGATGGGCGATAGAGATGTCGCGAGGCGTTTTCTCCTGCAGCAGAAGCTCGCACGCTTGGATGATGGGCTCGCGATGGAAGCGGGAACGCATCCCACCATCCTGCAGGGTATTGGCGATCGCGACGATCGTCATACCTTGATGATGGGCCATGTAGTTGCGGACAATCGCCATGTCCTCGCCGTCAGGTAACCGCGAGCGCGTGAAATCAAGCGCCTCATAATAGCCGTAGCGGCCCCGTGCCCCCAATTTTGCAAGGCGATCGAAATTCAGCTGAGCCCTGCTGGGGTCCACCATCGTCGCAAGGCCCGTTGCATACGGTGCGATTACTATGTTTTCTGAGAGGCCGCGCTTCAACCCGAGACCCGGCACTCCAAAATTCGAATATTGATAGGTGAATTCGATGTCTCGGGCATTGTAGGCGGATTCCGAGATGCCCCATGGAATGCCTAACGAATGTCCGTATGACTCCTGGCGCGCAACCACTCTGCGATTGGTCTGTTCGAGCAGACTGCCAGAGGGCGCCCGCATCACCAAAGATGGCATCAAATACTCGAACATCGAGCCTGACCAAGAAATCAGCGCCGATCCACCGTCGAGTGGCGTAGCGGTCCGTCCGAGACGAAACCAATGTTTCGTCGGCACATCTCCTTTTGCTATGGCGAACAGACTAGCCAAGCGAGCTTCGGACGCGAGCAAATCATAGCAATTCGAGTCCAGGCCTTTAGCAGCTACGGAGTAGCCGAT
>JANMAN010000393.1:0-2610 GCA_031359885.1 Tardiphaga sp.
CAGCCCGGCGGAATTTGCATCGCGCAACATTTTCACCGAAGAACGGCCGCTGCGTCGCGCGCGCGGCCCCTTCGGCGCTCAGGACACCGGTACAGCATGATCATCGCCATCGACGGCCCCGCCGCCTCGGGTAAAGGCACGCTCGGCAAACGGCTGGCCAAGTATTACGGCTACCGGCACCTCGACACCGGCGTGATCTACCGCGCGGTCGCGAAATCTCTGCTCGATGCCGGGGCTGATCTGTCCGACGAGATGATCGCCGTGTCCGCCGCGATGGAACTCGATCCGGAGAAATTCGGCCACCCCGCGCTGAAGACGCAAGCCGTCGGCGAAGCGGCCTCGATCGTCTCGACGATCCCCAAGGTCCGGGAAGTGCTACTGAATTTTCAGCGCCACTTCGCGGAGGGGCCGCCGGGTGCCGTTCTTGACGGCCGTGATATCGGCACTGTCATCTGTCCCCATGCCGACGTGAAGATTTTCGTCGTGGCCGACCCGCAAGTGCGCGCCCGCCGCCGCACGCTGGAGGCCCTGGGTCGCGGCGAAATCGCCGACGAGGCCGCCGTGCTGGCCGACATCCTCAAGCGCGACGAGCGCGACCGCAACCGCGCCGCAGCCCCTCTGAAAGCTGCCGAAGATGCGGTCTTGCTGGATAACTCGCATTTGGATATAGAAAGCGGCGTCCGGGCCGCTATCGACATTGTCGAAGCCGTCCGAGCGGGCCGGCAGCGGATTTGAATCCCTGCCGTCATTGGAGGAAAGCCCGCTCCCGGTTTTGAGATCGATAGATCCAACTCCCCGGACCAATTCAGTTTTCAATCGACGTATCGCTTGTGCAGGCATGCTGCCGGCCCGCTGACGCAATCATTTATTGCGGCCGTGGTCGTTAGAGGTTGCGGACCCCTGACACTGTACGCGCGACACGTTCATCAACCGAACGCCGGCAACACCCGCATCTGGAGAACACATGGCTTCGACTGCTACTTCTTCTTACAACCCGTCGCGCGATGATTTCGCAGCGATGCTCGACGAATCCTTCGCTGGCGGCAATCTTCAGGAAAGCTCCGTCATCAAGGGCATCGTCGTCGCGATCGAAAAGGACATGGCCGTCATCGACGTCGGCCTGAAGACCGAAGGCCGCGTGGCGCTTCGCGAATTCAACGGACCGGGCCGCGAGAGCGACCTCAAGGTCGGCGACGAAGTCGAGGTCTTCCTCGACCGGATCGAAAACGCCCTCGGCGAAGCCGTGCTGTCGCGCGACAAGGCGCGCCGCGAAGAAAGCTGGGGCAAGCTCGAAAAGGCCTTCAACAACAACGAGAAGGTTCACGGCGTCATCTTCAATCAGGTCAAGGGTGGTTTCACCGTCGATCTCGACGGCGCGGTTGCCTTCCTGCCGCGTTCGCAGGTCGATATCCGCCCGATCCGCGACGTCGCACCGCTGATGAACAACTCGCAGCCGTTCCAGATTCTCAAGATGGATCGCCGCCGCGGCAACATCGTCGTGTCGCGTCGCACGGTTCTCGAAGAGACCCGCGCCGAACAGCGTCAGGAATTGGTGCAGAACCTCGAAGAGGGTCAGGTCATCGACGGCGTGGTCAAGAACATCACCGATTACGGTGCATTCGTGGATCTCGGCGGCATCGACGGCCTGCTGCATGTCACCGACATCGCATGGCGTCGCGTCAATCATCCGACCGAAGTGCTGGCGATCGGCCAGACGGTCAAGGTGAAGATCATCAAGATCAACCACGAGACCCACCGCATTTCGCTCGGCATGAAGCAGTTGCTGGACGATCCGTGGCAGGGCATCGAGGCGAAGTACCCGATCAATGCGCGCTTCACCGGCCGCGTCACCAACATCACCGACTACGGCGCGTTCGTCGAACTGGAGCCGGGCATCGAAGGCCTGATCCACGTCTCGGAGATGTCGTGGACGAAAAAGAACATGCATCCCGGCAAGATCGTATCGACCTCGCAGGAAGTCGTAGTGCAGGTGCTGGAGGTCGATTCCGTCAAGCGCCGGATCTCGCTCGGTCTGAAGCAGTCCATGCGCAATCCGTGGGAAGTGTTCGTCGAGAAGTATCCGGTCGGCGCAACCGTCGAAGGCGAAGTCAAGAACAAGACCGAGTTCGGTCTCTTCCTCGGCCTCGACGGCGACGTGGACGGCATGGTGCATCTGTCCGACCTCGACTGGAAACAGCCGGGCGAGCAGGTCATCGACAACTTCAAGAAGGGCGACATGGTCAAGGCCATCGTTCTCGATGTGGATGTCGAGAAGGAGCGCATCTCGCTCGGCGTCAAGCAGCTCGAAGGCGACCCCTTCTCCGAGCCGGGCGACGTCAAGAAGGGCGCAGTCGTGACCTGCGAAGTGATCGAGGTGAAGGAATCGGGCATCGACGTCCAGATTACCGGCACCGACTTCACCACCTTCATCAAGCGGTCTGAACTGGCGCGCGAGCGCACCGATCAGCGCGCCGAGCGTTTTGCCGTCGGCGAAAAGGTTGACGCCCGCGTCATCCAGTTCGACAAGAAGGCCCGCAAGGTGCAGGTCTCGATCAAGGCGCTCGAGGTCGCTGAAGAGAAAGAAGCCATCGCGCAGTACGGTTCGTCCGA
>JANMAN010000415.1:0-3308 GCA_031359885.1 Tardiphaga sp.
CCGATAAACACGCTCGTCATTGCGAGGCGCGCCGTTTCTCATCTTCGAGACACGGCGTGACGACGCAATCCAATCTTTGTTTCAACAGAGATCTGGATTGCTTCGCTCGCCGCAAACTTGCTTCGCCAATTTTGCGGACGCGCTTGCAATGACGATATCGATATTTTTATGCGATATCGGACGTCGATTTTGCGGATAGGATTGAGCGATTGACCGCGCAAACGATTATTCAAAGTCTCGCCAGCGGTCTGCTGATGGGCTTGCTGTATGGGCTGATCGCCGTCGGCCTCGCGCTCATTTTCGGCCTGATGGACGTCACGAACTTCGCCCACGGCGAATTTCTGATGCTGGCGATGTATGTCAGTTTTTTCCTGTTCGCGTTCTTCGCGATCGATCCTCTGTTGTCCGCGCCGTTGGTCGCGGCGGCGTTGTTCGTGTTCGGCGCGGTGGTCTATCTGCTGATCGTGAGATTTGCGATGCGGGCCAGAACCAATGTCGGCATGGTCCAGATTTTCGCGACCTTCGGGCTTGCCATTTTGATGCGCGGCCTCGCGCAGTTCTTCTTCACGCCGGATTATCGCAGCATCCCGACCTCGCTGCTCGGCGGCAAGACGGTGTCGATCTTCGGCATCTTCCTGCCGGTGCCGCAACTGGTCGGCGCGCTGGTCGCGATCGCAGCTTTCGGCGCGTTGTATTTCTTCATCAAAAAGACCGACTTCGGCCGCGCGCTGGAAGCCACGCGCGAGGACGCTGGCGCGGTGGCGCTGGTCGGCATCGACAAGAACCGTGTCTTCGCGCTCGGTTGGGGCCTCGGCAGTGCGCTGGTCGGCCTTGCCGGCGCGATCATGGCGACGTTCTTCTACATCTATCCTGACGTCGGCGCGTCGTTCGCGCTGATCGCTTACGTGACGGTCGCCTTAGGTGGCTTCGGCAGCGTGTTCGGCGCCTTCGCCGGCGGCATCATCGTCGGTCTTGTCGAAGCTTCCACCGCATTGATCCTGCCGCCGTCGTTGAAGTCGGTCGGCATCTACGCGGTGTATCTGCTGGTGGTGTTCATTCGGCCGCGCGGCCTGTTCGGATCGATCTGATGGACAATTCATTCGCCACGCGCCGCCGCAACGACCTCATCATGGCTGCGGTCCTGACCGCCGCCGCCGCTTGCATGCCGTTCCTTGTCAAGGACGTCTACGTCCAGAACATCATGGTGCTGACCCTGATGTATGCGGCGCTATCGCAGAGCTGGAATATCCTCGGCGGCTATTGCGGTCAGATCTCGCTCGGCCATGCGCTGTATTTCGGGTTGGGCGCGTATACGACCGCCTTGTTGTTCACGAAACTCGGCGTGGTGCCGTGGTTCGGCATGATCGCCGGCGGCATCTTGTCGGCGTTGATCGCGCTGGCGCTCGGCTATCCGACCTTCAGGCTCGGCGGACATTATTTCGTCATCGCCACGATCGTGATCGCGGAAATCGGACTGCTGCTGTTTCACAATTGGGATTTCGCGGGCGCAGCCCTCGGCATCGATATTCCTGTGCGCGGCGATAGCTGGGCAAAATTCCAGTTCGCGCGCAGCAAGCTGCCGTACTTCTATTTCGCGCTGGCCTTCTGCGTGGTCGCCTGGCTCATCACCTGGTGGCTGGAAGATTCCAAATGGGGCTATTGGTGGCGCGCGGTGAAGGACAATCCGGAGGCGGCGCAAAGCCTCGGCGTCGTGGTGTTCAATTCCAAGATGGGTGCTGCGGCTGTCTCAGCCTTTCTCACGGCGGTCGGCGGCGCGTTCTACGCGATGTTCGTGTCCTACATCGATCCCGAAAGCGTCATGAGCTTCCAGTTCTCGTTGTTGATGGCGCTGCCTGCGGTGCTCGGCGGCATCGGCACGCTCTGGGGCCCGGTGCTCGGGGCTGCGATCCTGATTCCTCTCACCGAAGTGACACGCTCCTTCATCGGCGGCTCCGGGCGCGGAGTCGATCTCATTCTCTACGGCGCGCTGATCGTTGCAATCTCGCTGGCGCGGCCCGAAGGCCTCGTCGGCCTGTTCTCGCGGCGCAAGAAGGAGGCCGCGCGATGACGGCACCTCTTCTGGAGACGCGCGGCGTCTGGCAGCGCTTCGGCGGCCTCGTCGCCAACAGCGACATCTCGATGTCGGTCCAGGCCGGCGAGATCGTCGGCCTGATCGGACCCAACGGCGCGGGCAAATCCACGCTGTTCAATTTGATCGCCGGCGTGTTGCCGCCGACGCAAGGCTCGATCTGGTTCAACGGCGAAAACGTCACGCAGCTTCCGGCTGCGGAGCGGTGTCAACGCGGCATCGCGCGCACGTTTCAGGTGGTCAAGAGTTTCGAGACCATGAGCGTGATCGACAACGTCATCGTCGGTGCGCTGATCCGCACCACCGTCATGCGCGATGCGCGGCGCAAGGCGCATGAAGTGCTCGAGTTTGCCGGGATCGCCGGCCGCGCCGACAAGCTGGCGCGCGATCTCATTCCGTCCGAGAAGCGCCGCCTCGAAGTCGCGCGTGCGCTGGCAACAGAGCCGAAATTGTTGCTGCTCGACGAATGCCTCACCGGATTGACGCCGAACGAAGCCCAGACTGGCGTCGAACTGGTGCGTCGCGTGCGCGACACCGGCGTCACCGTGCTGATGGTCGAGCATGTGATGGAAATCGTGATGCCGCTGGTCGATCGCGCCGTCGTGCTCGATCTCGGCAAGGTGCTGGTCGAAGGCAAGCCGGCCGACATCGTGCGCGACCCGCGCGTCATCAAGGCCTATCTCGGGGATCGCCATGCTGTCGGTTGAGGGCGTCACCACGGCTTATCAAGGCCTCGTCGCGATCTCCAACGTCACGATCGAGGTCGCAAAAGGCGAGATCGTCTGCGTCGCGGGCGCCAACGGCGCCGGCAAATCGACGCTCATCAAAACCATCGCCGGCGCGGAACGTCCGCGCACGGGCTCCGTCACTTTCGACGGCCAGCGCATCGACGGCACGCCGCAACATCTCCTCACCGCGCGCGGCATCGCTTATGTGCCGGAAAACCGCCGGCTGTTTCCGCGCCTGTCGGTGCGCGACAATCTGCGGCTCGGCAGCTACCTCTATCGCGGCGAAGCTGATCGCGAGGCCCCGCTCGATCTGGTGTTCCAACTGTTCCCGCGCCTGCAGGAGCGGCTGGAGCAGCGCGCCGAAACGCTAAGCGGCGGCGAGCAGCAGATGTTGGCGATCGGCCGCGCGCTGATGACGCGGCCTCGGCTACTCATGCTGGATGAGCCGTCGCAGGGCATCATGCCGAAACTGGTCGACGAAATCTTCCAGG
>JANMAN010000417.1:0-5493 GCA_031359885.1 Tardiphaga sp.
GGTTAAGAAAAACGCCAAAGCGACGTTGCGCTCCACACATGTGATCGCGGGCGAGCAAGGTGCGCAGCGATCGATCGTCGTCGAGCGCAAGGTGAGCCGACGGATCGTCGGCATCGACCGCCCGCGCATCTTCGGGAACGACAAGCGTTTCTAAAATTTCGTTATTTGAGACATAAAACGCGCGGCCGATGAGGCCGCGCGTTTTGTTTTGCAATCGAGCTGGTCGACTTAGGCCGTCCCGTACATTTTCATCACGGCATTCCACCACGCGCGGTTGACGCCCATCAGCGCACGCATCGCATCGGCCGGCGTCGTAACCGGCACAGCGCCTGCGGGCGTTGGGTTGCGCAGGTCGATGCTGCCCGTCGATTCGCCATGGCGGAACGTGAGGTTCGCGCCGAACTTGTGCGCCAGCGCGCGCATCGCATCGTTCTGCGCGCCGGTCGTGATGCGTAATTTCTCATAGCCGAGCGCGCGTGCCTTATCGATCAACTTCGCGAACAGCATGCTACCGACACCCTTGCGGCGAACGCAGGCTTCGACGCTGAAGGCGATCTCAGGCAACGACGCCGGCGATAGATCAGGCTGGTGCAATTCGGCAGCGCCGCGGACGACGCCGTCCTCGAGATAAGCGACGACAATGGTGCCGTCGTTCATACATTTGGCGGCATAGCGAACGATGAACCCGGAATCGATGAAACCGTTGAAGCGATCGTGCCGGCTCATATGATCGAGCCGCAGCAGATGCTCGCGCAACAGCGGCAGTTCCGAAACGGACAACGTTCGCACAAGTCCGCTGGCGGTGGTTTCAACGATGTTGGTATCGGTCATCACGGTCACTCCTCAAAGGTAGCCCTCGAGGAGGCGTCTCGTTCCCTAAGACCGATATTGTGCGCCGCAGCATGAAATACAAGGGTGTTCGATGCTTCAAACTGCATCAAAATAAGGCCGGGAATTCACGGTTAACGCGTTATGAATTCGTCATAAAACGAGCTGTGTCTGAGTGACGATCCCGACCAGCTTGCCCTCTTCGGTCTCCAACCGCGTGGTCCAGACTTGGGTGCGTCGGCCGCGATGCACCGGCGTCGCCGTCGCGATCACGGTGGTTCCCTCTTTGGCACCGCCGATGAAATTCGTCTTGCTCTCCAGCGTCGTCGTGCCCTTCGCGTCCTCCGGCAAATTGATGACGGTCGCCGCGGCCCCGACCGAATCCGCGAACGCCATTACTGCGCCGCCATGAATCGTATGACGCAGCGTGCACAAATCGGGGCGCACGACCATGTGCGCCACCACGCGATCCAACTCGGCGCTGACGAATGTGATGCCCTTCAATTCCGCGAACGGCATTTTCATCGCGTTGATTTTGTCGAGCGGCGTCATGCGGGTCTCCCTGATCTAGTTTTGCCGCGAATGTGCGGATGCGATCGCGCCGTGACAACCGTTTTGTTGTTCGGCATACCCGCATCATGAATTCGTTTCCACCACGTCGCATCGTCTGCCTCACCGAAGAGACCGTCGAGACGCTGTATCTGCTCGGCGAGCAGGAACGCATCGTCGGCGTCTCCGGTTATGCGGTGCGCCCGCCCCAGGTCCGCCGCGAAAAGCCGCGCGTGTCGGCGTTCATCTCGGCGGACATTCCGAAAATTCTCGCGCTCGATCCCGATCTGGTTCTGGCGTTTTCGGATTTGCAGGCCGATATCGTCGCCGACCTGATCCGCGCCGGCATCGCGGTGCATGCATTCAACCAGCGCGACGTCGCGGGAATTCTCGCGATGATCCGTATGCTCGGCGCAATCGTCGGCACGTCCGAACGCGCGGAGACGCTGGCGCGATCCTATGAGCAGCGCCTTGCCGATGTGGCCGCGTCGGTTGCCGGCCGCCCGAAACCAAAAGTCTATTTCGAGGAATGGGATGCGCCGCTGATTTCCGGCATCGGATGGGTGTCCGAATTGATCGAGATCGCGGGCGGCGAAGATATCCTCCCGCATCTGCGGCATCGCAAGGCTGCGAAGGATCGCATCATTTCAGCGGACGATGTGCGCGATGCGATGCCGGATGTGATCCTTGCGTCGTGGTGCGGCAAGAAGGTGAAGCACGCCGCGATCCGCGCGCGCGACGGCTGGGACACGATCCCGGCGGTGCGCAACGATCGGATCGTCGAGATCAAATCGCCGTTGATTTTGCAGCCCGGACCGGCCGCGCTGACGGACGGGCTCGATGCGATCGTGAAGGCGTTGTGGGGTGAGGCAAAGCCGACCTTGTAGGGTGGGCACCGGCATGAGACGACGCCTTCGTTGTCCGTGCGCGGTGCCCACCGCAAGCGCCACTGGTGGGCACGGCGCAAGTGCGCCTTTGCCCACCCTACAACAAAAACTCAAACCGTCTCCAGCCCGCACCATTCCGCGATGAACAACGCCGTCGCCTTGGTCGATTTGCGCAGCGAGTCCAGATCGACATATTCGTTGAAGCCGTGCATCGCTGCACCACTGGCGCCAAAACAGAGGCTCGGAATGTTATACTCGAGCCCATAAAAGCGCGTGTCGGTCAGCGCGGTAAACACGAGGTCCGGCGTCTTGCCGCCATAGACGGCATCGAACGCTTTGCCGAACGCGGCTTCCGGTGCGGCCGCATTGGTCAACTCATAGCCCTCAGACAGAAAGCCCGACCACTCCACCTTCGGCGGATTGTTCGACAGGAAGCGATGGTCGCGCGAGGCCTGCGCGATGCACGCCAGAATCTCGTTCTGACAATCCTTTATCGACCAGCCCGGCAAAATGGCGATGCGGCAATCGACATCGCACCACGCCGGCACGCTCGATGCCCAGTCGCCGCCCTTGATGATGCCCGGATTAAAATTGATAGGATGCTTGAGCTTGCTGAAATGCAGATCGGATTCGGCGCGCTTGTTCCAGTCCGCTTCCAGCTTCTCGATCGACTGGATGAGATGATACGCGGCCGTGATCGCGTTGGAGCCGCTGCCGGCCTCGAATACATGCACAGGAAAACCGCGCACGCGCAGGCGAAACCAAATCACACCGACTTGCGAGCGCACCATTTTACCGCCGGTCGGCTCGGGAATGAAACACGCGTCCGCGCGATAGCCGCGCTGCAAGGTCGAGAGCGCGCCGACGCCGGTGCTTTCTTCTTCGATGACGGATTGCAGATGGATGCGCGCGGTCGGCTTGAAACCCGCCGCCTTGATCGCATCGAGCGCATAAAGCGCTCCGATGGTGCCCGACTTCATGTCGCAGGCACCGCGGCCGAACATCTTGCCGTCCTTGATGACGGGCGAGAACGGCGGCGTATCCCACATGTCGAGCGGCCCGGCCGGCACCACGTCGCAGTGGCCCTGCAAGATCAGCGATTTGCCGTTGTTGCTCGTCGGACGATAGGTGCCGACGACCGTGCGCGCCTTCGAGAAATCATGCTCGATCGGGCCGAAGCCGCGCAGATCCTTTATGTCATCGAGTTCGATGTGCCAGTCGTCGACTTCGTAGTTTCGCTGGCGCAACAGATCGCCGAACATGTCCTGACACGGCCCTTCCGCGCCGCGCGTGCTCGGGATCGCCACGAACTCACCCGTGGTCGCGAGTTGCGCATCGAAGCCGGCATCGACGGCATCGACGATACGCTGCTGTTGGTCGGACACTGTCGAGGTCATTCCAAATCCTTCGTTTGCACCAAATACGGCGTCTGCGATCAAAGCAGCCTCCGTGCCGGATGCAAACCCCCGACGATCACAGCCGCTATGAGAATCGCGCGGGCCTCTCTAGGGTTCGTCAAACTGTTGCGTCAATTCTGGAGACGACGATGCAAGGCAACCGCAATATTCTGTATCTCATCGTCGGCGCGCTGATCGTCGGGATCGGCGTGCTCGGTTACAATCTGTATTTGGAAAAGCGAGAGCCGAAGGGCTTGCAGATCAATGTCGGCAAGGACGGCCTCAAGATCGAGAACAAATGATGCGGATCGTGATCGGGGTCATCGGCTTGGCGTTGCTCGGGTCGTCTGCATTCGCGGCGGAGCAAGTATCGCGCGAGCAGGAGATCGTCGATTTGCGGCTCGGGCAACGCGTGCAGGTCGATGACGGCGCCTGCCCCGCCGGTCAGATCAAGGAAATCCTCGGCGCAAAGCTAGGACCGAACGGCGTGATCCGCAGCGCCAAATGCGTGCCGCGCGCCGGCTCGAAAAGCTGAACCAAAAACGTCATTCCGGGGCGCGAGCAGCGTTAGCTGCGAGCGAACTGCGATGTGCAATTGCACATCGGAGAATCTGGTCATGTTCATCTTAATGAGATTCTCCGGTGCGCAATTGCGTACCGTAGTTCTCGTCCGGCAAGAGCCGTCCGAGCCCCGGAATGACTGGTTAAGTCGCCGGGTCGAACATGCATTGGAGCGTCGGCCGCGCGATTTGCGTGAACGCCGCGTTGACCTGCGGCCGCTTGGTCTCCGGGATCCAGTCGTTGGCAATCGCGGGCACGCCGGTTTCGCTGATGCCGCGCAACAACGCCTCGCGCAAATCGGTGTCCGTAATTCCGGCCAGCGCGTGATCGTGCAGGCAAATGCAAACCGATTCCGGGTGCGCCCAGCGGCCGACCATGTGCGGCGCGCAAAGGCGGACGAACTCGCCACGCGGATCGGGCAATTTCTTCCAAGACCAGCTTTGTGACCAGGTTTGCGCCTGTGCGGAAGGCCCAACGAAGATCGTGAAGGCGACGGCGGCGACGGCGGCGATACGAAATGTCATGATGTCAGCAAATCCAGATTAGCGGGCAGCCATGACCATCGGCAGCGGCGCGTCAGTCACGACCGGCGAGCCCTGATACGAGAACGTCCCGATGCCCGGCAGATCGCCGGTGGGCGCTCCGGCCAGCGACGGGCCGACGAGAAACACCGCAAAAGCGATCATGAAGCTCAAGGTTCGCATCTGATTGTCTCCCGTGAACGGCCGTCCGCCGCGTCGTTGGGAGATTGATACAAGCTGCTGGTTTCGGGATGTCTGCGCCGGCCGGCGAAACGGTTTCTTGCGCTGCGATAAATGTGTCGTCGGAACCGGCGCGACGACACATTCCGATCTGTCGGATGCCAGCGCCCGCGTTAATCGAATCGATACGAACGCCCGTTAGACAACGCGTCGATCCGCAACTTTCGAAGATGTTGCGCGTTGAGCAGCATATCCAGAAAAAGGATGCAGTCGTGAGCAACGGCGTTCAAACGGGTGGAAAAACGGGGTCTGTCACCGCGACGGGCCGTCAGACGGTCAGCGATCTGGCCCGCCAGAGCGGTGCCGATCTCAGCCGTAAGCCATCGACCCCCGGCGTCATGTGCCAGCAGGATTACGACTGGGCGCGGGGCAATACCTGTTTTCCGCAAAAATTGGTGCAACTGGTCGGATATCGCGATCCGGACTCGCGGCCGTCGTCGCCGTTGCGCCCGAAGGCGACCGCCACACCGCAACGGCGGCCGATGTCGTCGTCGGACACGCCGATCGGCT
>JANMAN010000422.1:0-16053 GCA_031359885.1 Tardiphaga sp.
CGAGGACGTGCCGCCAGGATTGCGCGGCACCTATCGCGGGCTGTCGTCGCCGGCGATGATCGCGCATCTGAAACGTATGGGCGTCACCACGATCGAATTGCTGCCGGTGCATGGCTTGGTCGATGACCGGCGTCTGGTCGAACTGAAGCTCGCGAATTACTGGGGCTACAACACGCTGGCTTTCTTCGCGGCCGAAGCCCGCTACGCGCAGGACGGCAACCCGCTCGACGAATTTCGCACCACCGTCGCGCGGCTGCACGATGCCGGCATCGAAGTTATCCTCGACGTGGTCTACAACCACACCGCCGAGGGCAATCATCTCGGCCCGACGCTGTCGTTTCGCGGCATCGACAACGCGTCTTATTATTGGCTGAAGCCGGGCACGCCGCGCTTCTACGACGACTTCACCGGCTGCGGCTCGTCGATCAATATGAGCCATCCACGCGTATTGCAGATGGTGATGGATTCGCTGCGCTATTGGGTCGAGGTGTGTCACGTCGATGGTTTTCGTTTCGATCTCGCACCAACATTGGCGCGTGGTTCGCGTGGCTACGATCGCAACGCACCGTTTCTCACCGCGGTCCGACAAGATCCGGTCCTGTCCTCCGCGAAGATGATTGCCGAGCCTTGGGATCTCGGCATGGGCGGCTATCAGGTCGGCGGGTTTCCGTCGCAATGGTCGGAGTGGAACGATCGCTATCGCTCGGCGCTGCGGCGTTACTGGAGCGGCGAAGGCAGCTTGATCGGCGAAGTCTCGCGTCGCATGACGGGATCGAGCGATCTCTTCAATCATGACGGACGCCAGACTCGCGCCAGCATCAACCACGTCACGGTGCATGACGGGTTCACGTTGGCGGACCTGTTCAGTTACAACCACAAGCACAACATGGCGAACGGCGAAAACAATCGCGACGGTTCGACCCACGACCATTCCAACAATTTCGGCGTCGAAGGTCCGACCGATGACGTTGAGATCGTCGCGTTGCGGCGGCAGTTGCGAAAGAACCAAATCGCTTGCCTGATGCTGGCGCAGGGCGTGCCGCTGATCCTCGCAGGCGACGAAGTTGCCAACACGCAGAATGGTAACAACAATGCCTATTGTCAGGACAACGAGATCGGCTGGGTCGGCTGGGAGCGTCTCGGCAGCGAAGACGACGACCTCACCGATTTCATCGGCCATCTCGCCGGCCTGCGAAAACGGTTTCCGCAAATTCGCGCGCAGGGCTGGGTCGACGGCCGTCGGGCCGATGGCTCCTACGGCGTGCTGTGGCTGACGCCCTCTGCCGACGATATGACCGGCCACGATTGGAACTACCCGCAGGGACGGTTTTTATCTTATGTGCTCGGCCCCGTCATCGACGGCGGCGAGCCGATCTTCGTGGTGCTCAACGCAGCGCCGGAAGCCATCGAATTCACATTGCCCAAGCTGCCCGAATACAAAAGTTGGACTCAGATTTTGAACACGACAGACATGCAGACAGCGGACACCGTCGCGTCCGGAAAAACACGTCAAGCCGCGCCGCGTTCGGTCCTTGCTTTCGCAGGCGTCGCATGAGCGCCAACACATCCGACATCACGACGTTCGGCCCTTTGCTGACCGAATCCGGCACGACGTTCCGTCTCTGGGCGCCGGCCGCGAAAAGCGTCGATGTGCTGCTCGACGGCAAGACGCATGCGATGACGCGCGACGATTGCGGCTGGTACAACGCGGATATTGCTGGCGTCAAAGCCGGTGCGCGCTATCGCTTCAAGATCGATGGCGAGACCGAAGTGCCCGATCCCGGCTCGCAGTTTCAGCCCGACGATGTCGCCGGCCCGAGCGAGGTGGTCGACCACACTGCGTATCAATGGCGCATGACAGATTGGCGCGGTCGGCCGTGGCAGGAGACGGTACTCGTCGAAACCCATGTCGGCACGTTCACCGAAGGTGGCACCTACCGCGCAATGATCGAGCGGCTCGATGACATCGTCGCGACCGGATTCACCGCGCTCGAACTGTTGCCGTTGGCGGATTTTCCGGGCACTCGCAATTGGGGCTATGATGGTGTGTTGTGGTACGCACCCGACAGCGCCTATGGCACGCCGGACGATCTGAAAGCCCTGATCGACGCGGCGCACGAACGCGGGCTGATGGTGTTTCTCGACGTCGTCTACAATCATTTCGGACCGGACGGCAATTATCTCGGGCTCTACGCCCCGTCGTTCTTCTCCGAAAAAGATCAGACGCCATGGGGCAGCGCGATTAACTACATGGTGCCCGAAGTGCGGGCCTACGCCGTCGAGAACGCGGTTCATTGGCTGCGCGACTATCGCTTCGACGGGCTGCGACTCGACGCCGTCCATGCCATCGCCAGCCACGGCGAAATTCCGATGTTGCAAGAGCTCAGCTCTGCCGTCGGCAAACTTGCCGCCGACACCGGACGCTTGATCCATCTTGTTTTGGAGAATGACGACAACCAAGCGAGCCTGCTCGATCCCGCGCAAGAACCTTTGACCGGGCAATATCGGGCGCAGTGGAACGACGATTATCATCACGCCTGGCACGTGCTGCTTACGACCGAGGACAAGGGCTATTACAGCGACTACGCGCCGAACCCGGCGCAGCATATCGCGCGGACGTTGGCGTCGGGCTTCGCTTATCAAGGAGAAGAGTCCGCACATCGGCGCGGGCTGGTCCGCGGCGAACCATCGGGCGAACTCTCGCCACTGGCCTTCGTGAACTTCATCCAGAACCACGACCAGATCGGCAACCGTGCGCTGGGCGACCGCATCGACAATGTCGCACCGGCGGCAGGCGTCGCAGCGGCGCTGGCGATCACGCTGCTCGCGCCGGCGATCCCATTGCTATTCCAAGGCGAAGACTTTGCGGCGACGACGCCGTTTCCGTTCTTCTGCGATTTTCAAGGCGAACTCGCGGACGCCATCCGAAACGGGCGCCGCAGGGAATTTGCCGCCGCCTATGCGAAGTTCGGCGACGAAGTGCCGGACCCGCTTGACGACACCACATTCCGTTCGGCGACGCTGAATTGGAGCGAGCGCGAAAGCGCAGCGGGCAAGGCGCGACATACGTTCGTGAAAGAACTGCTTGCGACGCGCGAGCGCGAGATCGTGCCGCATCTGGCAGGCGTCGCGTTCGGCCGCGCAGACGCCGGCGACGACGGCCTCCTGACGGCGCAGTGGACGCTGGAGGGTGGAGCAACACTGCGGCTGGTCGCGAACCTTTCGGATCAAGCAACAGCCGCAGGCCCGATCAGCAACGAAGGCAACAGCCTATGGGGCGGCGATATCGGCGCAACACTCACGCCGTGGGCTGTGCATTGGCGGATTCAGTCCTGAAGCTGGATTGATGCGCTGATGTTTTGCGTTCCCGTTTCCCAGCGATGCTCGTGCATCGCGCTGTGGAAGGAGGGACGATGAACTCCGGCGCTCGCATTCGATTGAACAGCATCAAACTTTAGGAGATGCGATTACATGCCATCCGCCATTCCCGTTGCGACCTATCGCATCCAATTCATCGCAGATTTCGGCTTCGACAAAGCGGTGCCCATCGTTCCGTATTTGAAGTCGCTCGGCATCACGCATCTCTACGCGTCGCCATTTTTGAAAGCGCGCGCGGGCTCGACGCATGGCTACGACATCGTCGATCACACGCAGTTCAATCCCGAACTCGGCGGCGAAGAGGCCTTCGAGCGCCTCAGCGCTGCGCTCAAGCAGAACGATATCGGACTGATCCTCGACTTCGTGCCGAACCATGTCGGCGTGCATTTCGCGGATAATCCGTGGTGGCTCGATATGCTGGAATGGGGCCCCGCCTCGCCGCACGCGGCTTCCTTCGACGTCGACTGGGAGACGCTTCCCTATCGCGCGCGCGGCGGTGTGCTGCTGCCGATCATCGGCAACGGCTACGGGGCGGCCCTCGACGGCGGCGAGATCGAATTGAAATATGATGCGGCCGAAGGCAGCTTTTCCGCATGGTATTACGAACACCGTCTGCCGATCGCGCCGGAACGCTACAGCGAAATCCTCCGCGCCATCGTCAAGCAAGCCGACGCGGCAAACGAGGACGCGGGCAAACTCGTTCTCGCACTGGCTGCGAAACACAAAGGCCTGCGGCATCCGAATTATAAAGAGGCGCCCGGATTCAAGGCTGAACTGGCATCGATCGCGGGCGGCGCGGAGCTGATCGCGCGCGGGCTCGACGCCTACAAAGCGGGGCCGGATCGTGCGGCGCAAACGCAAGCACTGCATCATCTTCTGGAGCGGCAGCACTACAAGCTCGGTCACTGGCGGCTTGCTTCGAGCGAAATCAACTATCGCCGCTTCTTCGACGTCAACACGCTGGCGGGTCTGCGCGTCGAGGATGCCGGCACGTTCGATGCCATTCATAGCTTGGTGAAGCGGTTGATCGCCGAAGACAAGCTGCAAGGCCTGAGACTCGACCACATCGATGGGCTGCGCGATCCCGCGCAGTATTTTCAGCGGCTCAAGCGCCTGATCCGCGACGCGCAAGGCGCGGCACCGAAGCCGTTTTATCTGCTAATCGAAAAAATTCTCGGCGAAGACGAGAAGTTGGTCCCGCTTGCGGGCGTTCACGGCACCACCGGCTATGAGTGGATGAACGTCATCACGCAGGTGCTGGTGGACGGCAACGGCCTCTCCCAACTCGACGAAGTCTGGCGTCAGGTCAGCAACGTCTCGCCGAAATTCCCGCCCCTGTTAAAGGAGGCCAAGCGCCGCGTGCTGGAGACGCTGCTGCTCAGCGAGTTCACCGTGCTGACGCGCCTGCTCGCACGCATCGCCAGCGGACACTATTCGACGCGGGATTTTTCGGCCGACAATCTGCGGCAGGCCTTCGAGCTGTACGTGCTGCACTTCCCGGTCTACCGCACTTATCTGACAGCGGCAGGGCCATCCGAAGGCGACCGCAAGCTGATCGACGAGACCATCGCGAAAGCGCGCGCGGATTGGTTCGGCGCCGACGAAGGCATCTTCGATTTCCTGCGCGATACGCTGACGCTCGATCTGTTGAAAACCGAGGGCACGCATTCAAAGCCACGCGTGCGCCGGTTCGCCTTGAAGGTGCAGCAGTTCACCGGGCCGACGATGGCGAAGTCGCTCGAAGACACTGCGTTCTATCGCTATCACCGTTTGCTGGCGCTGAACGAGGTCGGCGGCGAACCGGCGGCGACGGCGATGCCGATCGACCATTTCCACGCGATGATGCAAAGCCGCGTCAAGGAATGGCCGCACGGCATGACCGCGACGGCAACCCACGACACCAAGCGCGGCGAAGATGCGCGCGCGCGGATACTCGCACTCGCCGAACTGCCGGGCGAATGGGCCAGCCTCGTCGGCCGCTGGAAGATGATGAATGCCGCTCATCTCGTCACCGATGGCGAGATGCGCGCACCGTCCGCAGCGTTCGAATACATGCTGTATCAGGCGTTGGTCGGCGCATGGCCGCTCGATGGCGACGATACGTTCGTCGAGCGCATGCAGGCCTATGCGCTCAAGGCGGCGCGCGAGGGCAAGCAGGAAACGAGCTGGCTCAATCCGAACGAGGCCTATGAGGCCGGCGTGAAGGATTTTATCGCGCGCATTCTCGATCCCGCGCAATCGCAAGAGTTCGTCACGTCGATGCAAGGTTTCGCAGAACGCACCGCATTGATCGGCGCACTCAACTCGCTGAGTCAGATCACGCTGAAGGCGATGTTGCCCGGCATGCCTGATTTCTATCAGGGCACCGAATTGTACGATTTCTCGTTGGTCGACCCGGACAATCGCCGGCCGGTCGATTTCGACGATCGTGCGAACGTGCTGGCCGAGGTGGGCGAAGCGCCGGATTGGCAAAGTCTGTCGCAGCATTGGCGCGACGGGCATATCAAACTGGCTTGGACGCGGCAGTTGCTCAAACTGCGCAACGAGCTGCCGGAGGTGTTTGCGGACGGCGACTACATGCCGCTCGACGTTACCGGGCCGCATGCCGACCGCGTCATCGCTTTTGCGCGACGGCACGGCACCGACGCCGTCATTGTCGCGGTCGCCAAGAACCTGTTGCCGCTGACACAAAATGGCCGTGCGTGGCCGACGGCGGCCTGGGACGGCGGGATCTCCATAGGTGGTTTCAATGTCGAAGGTGGCGCGGACGGCCAGTTGCCGCTGGCCGTGTTGTTCGGCGATCGGCCGGTCGGCGCGATCCGCGCGCGCGTGGCCAACTGATCCGCTTCAACGTGCTAAATGAAGAAGGCCGCCCGGGATCTCAGATGGCCGGGCGGCCTTAGCGGATGTCGTGCCGACTTCAAAACGAGTGCCGGTTCCCTAGCCCGCCCGAGCATTTTCAGAAAATAATCGTTAAAAACAAGTGAATGGCTGACGCGGCAGGACGCATTTTAGCGGGTGTTGCCGTGTCGCAACGCGCTCTATTTCGGCTTGTCCAGCAGCACCTGCCCGCGCGATTTGATCGCGGCTTGGGCCGCCTGCGCGAATTTCTGCAGCAGCCAGGGCAACGTCACTTCGATGCGGACATGATCGTCGGCGACGTCGACATTGCCGCCGATCGCCTGCCCCAATGCGCGGACGCGAAACATCATGCGGTCGCCGTCCCATCGCTCCTCGTCCACGCTCATGATGGGCAGTTGCGCGGCAGCGCGGCCGAGCCCGGTCTTCAACCGGCGAGTCGCTTCCTCGCGGCCGAGCTTGTGCGGAATGGAGACGACGAGCGGAGCGGACATGCGCTTTAATCCTCGGTTCTTGTCGAGCACATGTAAGCGGTCGGGCGCGTTGCAACAGAGGTCGGCAAAACACAGGAACTCTGCCGGAACTTTCGCTGCGACACTCTGTTCTCTCGCCAGAAGACAGACGCAGCATTGCAGACTGTCGGGCTGAGGAGAGTTTCCATGTCGATCGGTACAATCATTCTTATCATTCTCGTCATCGCGTTGCTCGGTGGCTTCAGCGGAATCGGCGGCGGCTCGTTCTACGGCGGCGGCCCTTACCTCGGCGGCGGTCTCGGATTGATCATCGTGATCATTCTGATCCTGGTCCTGCTCGGCAAACTGTAAGAAGAAATCCCTGCCCTCGATCGCGCGCGGCTTTGCGTTAGCAGAGCAAAGCGGCGGTCGAGGCAGGCGACGCATCCGATCCGCCCCGCTGCATGATGCAGCGGGGCGGATTTGTTTTGACGTCGAACCGAACGGCCGACTTTTCGTTCATCCCCGCGGACGCGGGGATCCAGACTTTGCAAAACACAAAGCGTTTCTCTGGATACCCGCTTGAGCGGGTATGAGCGGATGATGGATTAATCGACGCGCATCAAACTTCAGCGGGTGATTTTTCGGATGGCCGTCTTCAGCGAAGACGCGGCCTTGGCATAGCCGTCCCACGCTTTGGTTTTCTTCAGCAGCGCCGGCACGGTGCGGATCGTGAAAGCCTGCGGATCGAGGCCTTTCTTGACCTGAGCCCACGTCACCGGCATCGAAACCGTCGCGTTGGCGCGGGCGCGTGGCGACAACACGGACACCGCGGTGGACATGCGATCGTTGCGCAAATAATCGAGAAAAATCTTCCCGTCGCGCAGCTTCTTGGACATGTTGACGAGATAGCGATCGGGTTCGTCGTTGGTCATCTGTTGACACACGAGTTGCGCGAACGCTTTGGCTTCCTTCCACTCGACCCTGTCCTTCGCGCTCGTCGATAGTGGCGTTACGACATGCAGGCCCTTGCCCCCTGTCGTCTTACAAAAGCTCTTCAAGCCCAATGCGTCCAGCCGCTCCTTCATGGCGCGCGCCGCCGCAATCACCTCGGCAAACCCGACATCCGGCGCGGGATCGAGATCGAACACCAGCCGCCCCGGCACTTCAGGGGCATCAGGCGCGCAATTCCACGGATGCAATTCGAGCCCGCCGATCTGCGCCACGGCGGCGAGACCTTCGACGCGGTCGATCTGCAGATAGGGTTTGCGATCGCCGGAGACTTTGACCAGCTCGAGCAAATTCGACGTCCCGGGCATGGCGTGGCGCTGAAAGAACTGCTGTCCGCCGATGCCGTCCGGCGCGCGCACGATCGAACACGGCCGCCCTTTGAGATAGCCGATCATCCAGCCACCGACCGCCTCGAAATAGACAGCCAGATCGCGCTTCGTCACTGGCTCACCATCGCCGTCGTCGGGCCATAGCGGTTTGTCGGGTTTGGAGATCACGACGCCCATCACGTCGGGTGCACCGGACGTGGTGGCCTTCTTTTTCGCGACGGTTTTCTTGGCCGGCGTCGCGATCTCGGTCAGCTTCGGGGTCTCGGCTTCGACCTCGTCGGCCGGCTTGTCCTGCCGCAGACCTTTGAACGCAGCCTGCCGCACCATTCCGGCACCGGTGAATCCCGCAAACTCGATCTCCGCGACCAGTTCGGGTTTCAGCCAATGCACATCGCTGCCGCCGCGCGGCGCGTTCTCGCCGCCGAACGGGCTTGCCTTCGCCGCATGCTTTTTCAGCGACGGCATGATGCGTTTGACCTTGTCCGCGCCGAAGCCGGTGCCGACGATGCCGACGTAAGCGAGATGATCGCCTTTGTTGACGCCGACCATCAGCGACCGAAATTTCCCGGCCGTGGTTTTCCAGGCACCGATCACGACCTCATGACCGGCCCGGCACTTTGCCTTGGTCCAGCTATCGCTACGGCCCGACTGATAAGGCGCACTCAGCTTCTTCGAAACGATGCCTTCCAGCGACAGCTTGCACGCGGATTGCAAAATAGCGTCGCCGCCACTGGTAAAATGCTCGACATAACGAATCAGCGCAGTTTTCTTTTTTGCAGACGCGTGGTCGAGCATATCTTTCAAACGCGCCTTGCGGTCGGACAGCGGCAGCTTCCGCAGATCCTCGCCCTCCGCGAACAGCAGATCGAACGCGAAGAGAATCAATCGGTCGGTGTCCTCGTCCGACAACGCGGCCTGCAACGCCGCGAAATCCGGCGCGCCACCGGAATCCAGTGCAACGACCTCGCCGTCGATGACGCAGTCCGGCAGCTTCATTGCTAGCGCTGCATCAGCAACGCCTTGAAACTTGTCGGTCCAGTCGAGCCCTTTGCGCGTCCTGACCGTGGCTTTGCCGCCTTCGATCCGCAACTGAACGCGGTAGCCATCGAACTTGATCTCGTGTGCCCAGCCGTCGCCTGATGGTGGGCGAGGCACGAGCGAACAAAGCTGCGGCGGTACGAAGCTCGGCATCGCGACCTGTTTTTTCGCAACGGTTTTTCTAGCGACCTTCTTCGCAGGCTTTTTCGACGGCGCCACCGCAGCGGCGCGTGCATCGGCGGCGAGGCCCTTGTTGGAATCCCAAACGGCGTTCGCGCCGGTACGCCCGGCCTTGGCTAGCATGAACGGCTTCGGCCCTTTGCCCTTGCCGGCGGCGATGTCAACCATCGCGCGACCCGAGGCGACCGAGACATCATCGTTCAGGATCGTGTTGGCTTTGCCTTCAAGAACATGTTCGTCGCGATGCTTGATGAGCAACCAATTGGTGCGCTTGCCGCCGTTGCGATCGTGCTTCATCCGCACGAGCACGAAACCACCGTGAAGTTTTTCACCGTGCAGCGTGAACTTCAAATCGCCCTTCTTAAAGCCGCGCTCCGGGTCGTCCGCGTCCCAGGTGCCGCGATCCCACAATTGCACGGTGCCGCCGCCATACTGGCCCTCGGGGATGGTGCCTTCGAAGTCGCCATAGTCGAGCGGGTGATCTTCGACCTCGACGGCGAGCCGCTTGTCCGCTGGATCGAGCGAGGGTCCGCGCGTCACCGCCCATGATTTGAAAACGCCGTCGAATTCCAGTCGCAGATCGTAATGCAGCCGCGTGGCGTCGTGTTTCTGGATCACGAAGCGCCGCTGCTTGGAGGCAGCGACCTTGGCCTCGCCGCTCGGCTCCTGCGTTTTTTCAAAATCGCGTTTTTTGCGATAGAGGGCGAGATTCTTGTTGGCCACGATGCATACTCGACTGCGGCGGCGACAGCCCGCCCGGAACCAAAACTATCACGTCCGGTTGAAGTTCCGCTTCCGGCGCGTTGCGCGTCGACGAACCATTCCGGAGACAATCAGATGGCCCCGCCCCGCGCCTATTGGAAAGGCAGCCTGAAGCTGTCGCTCGTCACTTGCCCGGTTGCGCTTTATCCGGCGTCGACCAGCGTCGAGAAGATCAAGTTTCACATGATCAACCGCGAAACCGGCAACCGGTTGAAACAGCAGATGGTCGACGCCGAAACCGGCGATGTCGTGGAGAAAGACCAGAAGGCCCGCGGCTACGAGGTGAAGAAGGGCACGTTTATCGAGATCGAAAAAGACGAAATGGATTCCGTGCAGATCGAGAGCACGCACACGATCGACATCGACAGCTTCGTGCCTCGCGACGAAATCGACCGGCGCTTTCTGAACAACCCGTATTACATCACGCCGGACGGCAAGGCCGGCATCGACGCCTTCGCCGTGATCCGCGATGCGATGAAGGACAAGGATCGCGTGGCGTTGGCGCGGATCGTGCTGACGAACCGCGAGCACGTCATCGCGATCGAGCCGTTGGGCAAGGGCCTGCTCGGCACCACGCTGCGCTATCCTTACGAATTGCGCGAAGAGGACGATTATTTCGACGGCATCAAGTCGCCGAAAATCTCGAAGGACATGATCGAACTCGCGTCGCATATCCTCGACAGCAAGGCGGCGCATTTCGATCCCTCGCAATTCAAGGACGATTACGAGACGGCCTTGCAGGCATTGGTCAAGCGCAAGGCCGCCGGCAAACCGATCAAACCAGTCGAGCGCGAAGAAAAAACCGACAACGTCGTGAGCTTGATGGACGCGTTGCAGGCGAGCCTCAAGGGCGGCAAGGAATCCGCCAAAGGCAAAGCCCCGGCAGCGCGTCGTGCGACCAGCGCACGTCCGGCGAAAAAGGCGCGCCGGGCGCCGGCGCGGCATCGCAAGGCGGGGTAGATACAGTGCCGTCATGGCCGGAAAAGCGCGCACTTTCTCGCGCGATGATCCGGCCATCCATCTTCTGCACAATATGATGGATCGGCGGGTCAAGCCCGGCAATGACAGCAGTAATCGGTTCTAGCGCTTTGCTTTTGTCTAACAAAAAACCCGCCGACAACATGCCGGCGGGTTTTGATAGCGAACGATCGGCGCGAAATCCTTATTGGAAAATCCGCGCCGCGCTTTGCAGCGTCAACCAGACACCCCATGCCAACGGGATGCCGACGAAGGCCCAGAACGCCGCGGCCGAGGCATCGAATCCGCCTTTGCCGATGCCGTAGGAGCCGCCGCCGGTGTTCGCCGCAGCACCCTTGGCCTGCAAAGCCGCCACCTCTTCCGGCTTCATGAACCAATGCTGCGCGAGCGGCCGCACGAACATGTTGCAGATCAGGCCGACCACGAGCATGCCGGCGAGAATGTACATCGTGAAATCGTAGACCTGAGCGCGCGGGACGCCCGCAGCGATCTGCGCTTCACGAATGTAGTTCACGACGACAGGGCCGATGATGCCCGCCGTCGCCCAGGCCGTCAGCAAACGGCCATGGATCGCACCGACAAACTGCGTGCCGAAGATATCGGCGAGATAAGCCGGCACCGTTGCGAAGCCGCCGCCATACATCGACAAAATGATGCCGAAGGCGAGCACGAACAGAACCTTGTTGCCCATCGCTGCGAAAGTCGGCGCGAGCGCATACAGGATGATGCCGAGAACGAAGAACGTATAATACGTGTTCTTGCGTCCGAGCTTGTCCGACAGCGACGCCCAGAAGAAGCGGCCGCCGATGTTGAACAATGACAGCAATCCGGCGAAACCGGCGGCGATGCCGGCAATCGCGGTTTTTTGTGCTGCCGAGAGCTGGCTGAAGCTGACATCCGGCAAGCCGATCAATTTGCCCGCGAAGATTTCCTGCAACATCGGCGAGGCCATACCGATGACGCCGATACCGGCCGACACGTTCATGCACAGCACGATCCAGATCATCCAGAACTGCGACGTCTTATGCGCGTCCTTCAGATGGACATGGCCGGTCGTGATCATCGCATTCGCGGTGGCCGGAGGTGTCCAACCATCGGGACGCCAGTTCGGCGGCGTAATGCGGTAGGAGAACGCGCCGATCATCATGAACACGAAATAGATCAGGCCCATCGACAGAAAGGTCTGGCAGACGCCGACATCGGTCGGGGTCTTGAAATAGTTCATCAGCAAATTTGCGAGCGGCGAGCCGATCATCGCGCCGCCACCGAAGCCCATGATGGCCATGCCCGTGGCCATGCCGCGGCGATCCGGAAACCACTTCACCAGCGTCGAGACCGGCGAGATGTAGCCGAGGCCGAGGCCGATGCCGCCGATCACGCCGGAGCCGAGCCACAACAGCCAGAGTTGATGGGTGTAGATGCCGATCGCACCGAGCAGAAGACCACCGCACCAGCACACTGCCGAAACGACGCCGGCCTTGCGCGGACCGGAGCGCTCGAGCCAGCCGCCCCAGATCGCGGCAGCGGCACCAAGCAGCACGAAGAACAGCGTGTACATCCAGCCGAGGCTGGCGATCTTCCAGTTGCAGGTCGTGGTGAACAGCTCGGTCGCGAGGCTCATGCCATCGCAAACCTCTTTCGAAGCCGGCGACGTGATCGCCTGCGAAAGAGGCAACCAGAACACGCTGAACCCATAGGCCATTCCGATGCACAGATGAATACAGAGCGCGGCGGGCGGGACCAGCCAGCGGTTGAAGCCGGCTGTCGCGATGATGCGTTCGCGATCGAGCAATCCTGGTTGCAAGGTCGGCGCGGCGCGTGCGCCCTCGAGTGTAGCCATCTTATCCTCCCCTGCAGCGCCCTTGAAAGGCGTCTGCGCCGAATGAATTCCAATGCCGGCACGACTTCAGAAACGACGAGAGCGTGCTCCGGCAGTTCGCGCAATTGGCCAGATGCACCACGATCTGTCGATAGACAAATCGTCGTAACTGACGGTTTTTGATGGAGAATTTGTCGTTTTGCATCGCAAAACCACATGCGGCGATTGCAAATTCAGATCAAGTTTTTCTGATTAAAAACTGAAATTTGTCGTCGCTTCGCTCGGACTCGACGAGCTGGTTGCCGGTCTGCTGAACGAGATGGGGGATGTCGATCACCGACAGCGGATCGGTGCAAAGCACGTCGAGCAAATCGCCAACGGCGAGGGTCGCGAGGGCTTTTTTTGTCCGCATCGCCGGCAGCGGACACTTCAATCCGGCAAGATCGAGCGTGATCGTCGCCATCGAACTAGACCTGCGTCACGTCGTCGATAGGAGTTGCCGCCGCCAGCACCATCGCAGCGATCGCATCGACGTCGTCGAGGTGCACGCAGGGCAAATCGGTTTGCACATCGCCCATTGCAGCGATGCCGACGATCGCCGGATCGTTCGGGAACAGCAACGGCTTGGCGTTGTCCGCACGATACACTTCGATCTTGCGATGCGGAGCGCGCTTGAAGCCTTCGACGATGACCAAATCGACCCGTGCCATGCGCGACAGCAGCTCGGGCAATTCGGGCTCGGGCGCGCCCCGCAACTCATGCATCAGCGCGAAACGATTGGACGACGATACCAGCACCTCGGTGGCGCCCGCCTCGCGATGCTTCCACGAATCCTTGCCGGGCACGTCGATATCGAAGGCATGGTGCGCATGCTTGATCGTCGAAACCGACAAGCCTCGCGCACGCAACAGCGGGATCAGCCGGGTCAACAGGGTGGTCTTCCCCGCCCCGCTCCAGCCCGCCAGTCCGATCACCTTCATTACCGTCTCCACCACGCCCGGCATGTCGGGCCGGGAGGCTTTACCCGCAAACGCAACACGATGCGAGCGGCGGCGCGTCTTGGTGCTAATGTCGCCGCATGAGCGGATCAGGAACGCATCCTCCCACGCCCGGCGTGCTGCTCGCGGGCGGCCTCGGCCGGCGTATGGGCGGCGGCGACAAGCCGTTGCGCGCCATCGCCGGCCGCAGCATCTTGGCGCATGCGATCGGGCGACTGGCGCCGCAATGCGACGGGCTCGTGCTGAACGCCAATGGCGATGGCGGGCGGTTCGCGGACTTTGGCCTGCCGGTGATCGCGGACTCCGTGCCGGATTTCGCCGGACCGCTTGCAGGCGTTCTCGCGGGGCTCGAATGGGTCGCCGCGCATCGCCCGGATGCTACGTGGATGCTGAGTGCGCCTGCGGACAGTCCCTTCCTGCCGCGCGATCTCGTTGCGCGCCTTCACGATGCGCACGAAACATCCGATGCGCGGATCGCCGTCGCAGCCTCCGGCGGCCGCACGCATCACGTCGTGGCGCTGTGGTCGATTTCGTTACGTCATGATCTGCGCCGCGCCCTGGTCGATGAAGGGTTTCGACAGGTGAGCGGCTTCATCGCGCGCTATCCGGTCGTGACGGCCGAATGGCCGGTCACGCCGCACGATCCGTTCTTCAATGCCAATACGATCGCGGATTTGCAGCAGGCCGAACGGATCGCTGCGGATACGCGTTTCGACTTTCCTACTTCACCAACCCGATCTCTTTGAAATACGTCCGCACGCCCGGATGAATCCGCGCGACATCCGGCGCGGCGGACACCGTATTCGAGGCCGTCGTCTCGCACGCCTGTGCCAGCTTCGCGCACAGAGCCGCCTCGGAGCGGTGCAGCGTCCGCGCCAGACGCGCGGCGATCTCATCCGGCAGATCGGCACGCGTCAAAATGAAACTCCACGATCCCAGTGACGCAATGGCTGCAGGCTGATCCGGATAGCTGCGCGCCGGCACCAGCATCGGCTTGAGGAATGTGTGCTTGGCGCGAATGCGCGCCGTCTCGGTTGCATCCGGCGCGATGAAACGAGCACCAGCGGCAGCCTCGCTCGCGGCCTTGAAGCCGGGCCAGCCGATGCCGGCACCCCACAACGCCGCGACGCGACCGTCCGCCAGCATCGGCGGACCGTCGCCCGCGCGGTCGAGATAGATCGCCTTGAAATCTTCGTCCTGATCGAGCCCGAGACCATCCAGCATATAGCGCGACAGAATGATCAGACCCGATCCCTTCGCACCGAAGGCGATCGGCTGGCCGATGAGATCGCGGATCGTCCTGAACGGACTGTCCGCGCGCACGACGAACATGCCGGGATTGGAATAGATCGCCGACAGGATTTTCAAATTCGTCGCGGGGCGGCCGATGCCGGCAAACGCTTCATAGGCCGGCTCCCCCGCGACCAGTGCCAGATCGAGTTGTCCTGTTTCGAGCAGCGGAATGTTTTCGGCGCTGCCTTTGGTGGTGCGCTGTTCGATGGTCAATGTCGGATCTGTCGTTTGCATCGCGTGAGCGAACGCATCGCCATAGACGGGAAAGCCGCCGCCCGGCGTCGCGGTGCCGAGACGGATCGTCAGCGGATGTTGCCCACTGACCTCCGAGAGCGACATCAGCACCAGCGCAAGCGCCCACACGATCCGCATCATCATCGGTTCCTTCCTCTCCACGCGCCGACGCTCGCATTGCCGCACCCGATAGGCAAACGTGAATTTGTGTGAGAGCATCGCGACACATCGGCCGCAGAGTCCGAGACATCTCATAAAATAAGCGGAGACGACCATGATCCAGTTTCGAGCGGCGATTTCAGGCCTGATGTGTGCGGCATGGTTGGCGACGAGCGCCCTGCCCGTGCAAGCCGCAGGCTATCCGGACCGGCCGGTGAAATGGCTGATCGGATTCGCGGCCGGCGGTCCGGTCGATATCGTCGCGCGCATCATGAGCCAGTGGCTGTCGGATCATTTCGGCCAGCAATTCATCGTCGAAAATCGCGCCGGGTCCGGCGGCAACATAGCTGCGGCCGCGGCGATCAATGCCCCGCCGGATGGCTACACGCTGTTGTTCGTCGCGCCGAACAACGCGATCTCGGCCACTTTGTACAAGAAGCTGCCCTATGATTTCATCCGCGACACCGTGCCAGTCGCGAGCATCATCCAACTGACCAACATGATGGTGATCTCGAACGGAATGCCGGTGAAAAGCGTTCAGGAATTCATCGACTACTGCAAGA
>JANMAN010000495.1:0-6247 GCA_031359885.1 Tardiphaga sp.
GTCTCGGGCCGTGGATCGTGCCTTACACGGACGAGCGCCAGATCGCCGATGTCAGGCTCACCGGCAAGGTGAACGGCGAGTTGCGACAAGGCGACCGCACCGGTCGGATGATTTTTTCGTTCCGCTATCTGATCGCCTACATTTCGAGCTTCACGACGCTGGTGCCGGGCGACGTCATCGTTACGGGCACGCCCACGGGGGCCGGCGCGCGGTTCACGCCGCCGCGTTATCTGGTGCCGGGCGATGTCGTGGAGATCGAAGCCGAGGGCATCGGGGTCTTGCGCAACGGGGTTGTCGATGAGGAATCTTAGGAGTTCGCGGCCCATCCTTCGAGGCTTGTCGATATCACGGCGTTGCCGTGAGATCGACAAGCACCTCAGGATGACGGTGCTCTCGTCGCCGTCACCCTGAGGTGCTCGCGCACTTGCAGCGAGCCTCGAAGGGCGACGGCGAAGACCACAAAAAATGGAACCAGCAATGACCAAACTCACCGGCGGCGAGGCGATCGTGTCGGGCTTGACCGCGCATGGCATCGATACGGTCTTCGGCCTGCCCGGCGCGCAGATCTACGGCCTGTTCGACGGCTTCCACAAAGCGCAGATCAAAGTCATCGGCGCGCGGCACGAGCAAGCCTGCGGCTACATGGCGTTCGGGCATGCCCGCGCGACCGGCAAGCCCGCCGTGTTCAGCGTCGTGCCCGGCCCCGGCGTCTTGAACGCCGGCGCGGCGCTGCTCACCGCCTTCGGCTGCAACGAGCCGGTGCTGTGTCTGACTGGCCAAGTGCCGACGGCGTTTCTCGGTCAAGGCCGCGGCCATCTGCATGAGATGCCGGATCAACTGGCGACGCTGCGCAGCATCGTGAAATCCGCCGAGCGCATCGACCATCCCGGCCATGCGCCGATGAAAGTCGCGCGCGCGTTTCAGGAAATGCAGTCCGGCCGACGCGGCCCGGCGGCGCTCGAAATGCCGTGGGACGTCTTCATGCAGACCGCCGACGTGGCGGATGCGACGACGCTCGCGCCGTTCGCACCGCCGCAGCCCGATCCGGATCGCATCGCAGACGCCGCGAAGCTGATCGCGGCGAGCAAGCGGCCGATGATCTTCGTCGGCAGCGGAGCCTTCGAGGCGGCGGATGAAATTCTCGAACTGGCCGATAGGCTCGACGCGCCGGTGGTGGCGTTTCGGTCCGGGCGCGGCATCGTCAGCAACGCGCACGAGTTGGGCCTCACCATCGCCGCGGCGTATCATCTATGGGCTCAAACCGATCTGATGATCGGCATCGGCACGCGGCTGGAATTGCCCGGCTGGCGCTGGAGCACCACGCCCGACAATCTCAAATCGATCCGTATCGACATCGACCCGGCCGAGATGCGCCGCGTCAAACACGACGTCGCGATCGTCGCCGATGCAACGACCGCAACGCGCGATCTCGTTGCCGCCGTCAGCCGTGTTGGATTTACGACAAGCAAATCGCGCCGCGCCGAAATCCGCGAGGCGTCGGCCACGGCACAGCAGGCGATCCAGAGCGTGCAGCCGCAGATGGCCTATCTCGACGTGCTGCGCGCGGTGCTGCCGGACGATGCGATCGTCACGGACGAGCTGTCGCAGGTCGGCTTCGCGTCCTGGTACGGCTTTCCGGTGTACCAGCCGCGCACCTTCATCACGTCGGGCTATCAAGGCACGCTCGGCTCGGGCTTTCCGACCGCGTTGGGCGCGAAGGTCGCCTATCCCGACCGCGCGGTCGTCGCGATCACCGGCGACGGCGGCTTCATGTTCGCCGCACAGGAATTGGCGACCGCCGTGCAGTTCGGCATCGGCGTGGTGACGCTGGTGTTCAACAACAACGCCTACGGCAATGTGCGGCGCGACCAGGTGGAAAATTTCGGCGGCCGCGTCGTCGCGGCCGATCTCGTCAATCCGGATTTCGTAGCGCTTGCGGAATCCTTCGGCGTCCACGCCGCGCGGGTGACATCGCCGGGCGACTTCAAACCGGCGCTGGAAAAAGCGCTGGTGCATGGCGGGCCGTGCTTGATCGAAATCGTGACGCCGACCGGCTCGGAAACCAACCCGTGGGGCTTCATCCATCCGACGAAGAGTTGGGTATAGCGTTTGCCGAAGCCTGCCGCGACGATCCGCGCATGCGGACGACGACGAGCGCCAGAACCATCGCGGCGGCCGTCAGCCAGCACGCCACCGGCGCCCACCGGATAAAATCCGCATAGCCCGGCATCTTGTCGAGGCTGGCGGCCACCGCGCCGAGACGGGCGAACGTGGCCAGCGCCAGAGCCGAAAACACGAGGCCGACGAGTTTGCCCTCCGCGCCGGTCGCGCCAATCGCAAACGCGGCCGTGACGGCGCTGGTGAGAATGAAGCCCCACGCCGCGCCGGCAATGATTTGCGCAGCGATCATCATCCCGAGATTGTCGGCCAGATGCGCCGCGATCAGCCCGGCCGCGCCGAGCCCGCTGGCCCACGCGATGACGGTCAAGGCGCCGCGGCGTTTTCCCAGCATTCCGGCGGGAAACAACGCGGCGTTGAAGCCGAGCCAGAACACCGGCGTCAACCATTTCAGATCGGTCGGGCCGACGAAGCGCAAGAACAGCGGCGTGCTGTTGATGCTGACATGAAGCTGGAATCCGAGTGCGAGCAAAGCCATCGCTGCGATGAAGACGGCATGTGCGGATGCGAAGGCCGGCGGCGATCTGCGCGGCACGACGGATGGCTGCGCGCCGACCAGCGAGGGCTTGACCTTCGACAGCGCGAGCGCGGTCAGCAACAAAACCGCGCTTGAGATCGCAAACGGCAAGCGGGCGTCGATGTCGCGCAACCATCCGCCGAGGAACGGCGAGATCCCGCTGGCGATTCCGTAACCCACCAGCACCAGCGCCGACAGCAGCGGCCATGACGGTCGCGCGCCATATTTGCCGAGCAACATGATCGGCGGCGCGCGCAGCGCCGACGACGTCACGGCCCAGACCACGATCAACGCGATGAACCAGACCTGCGCGGCGGGACCGGTGCCGGCGACGACAGGCAGCGCCACGAAGGCCGCGCAGGATATCGCCGCGAGCAGACCGACGATCGGACCGAGACGGCCGGCGATGCGCGCGGTTTTGTCGGCGGCGGCTCCCATCGCGGCATCGGCGATGGTGAAGATCGCCTGATCGAGCAACAGGATCAGGATCACGGTTGACGGTGCGAGACCGACCTGCTTGGCCAGCGTCGGCAGATAGATGACGTAGACCGTCCAGCCGAGCGTGAAGACCAGTTGCAGGACCGCGATATAGACCCCGGCGCGCGTGCTCCTGACCGGCAGCGAGGCCTCGGCCCGGTCGATGTCGGTCATGACCATTGCTCCCGGCGACGCGCGTCCCTGCATCTGTCGCGTCGGGGCGATGGCGGTTCAACGCGCGAAGGGTGCTGTGACTCCGGGCATGCGGCACGTGCCGAAACGACCAGCCTTCAGCCGCGCACGACGTCCTCGATCCCCGCCGCGATGTCGAACAGGTCGCGGTCGTGCCACCCTGCGGCGGCGAGCATCAGGCCGACCGGCGCTTCGTCGGCCTTTGTGATCGGCAGCGAAATCGCGCAGCCGTCGATCATGTTGATGAAGGTGCAATTGCGCAGCGCCAGGATGTTCGCTCGCGTATAGGCCTTGTCGTCCGCCATGTCGGCGATCGCGGGCGGCAGGTTCGCCGTCGTCGGCATCACCAGCGCATCGTAGGGAGCCAGCCGCAGCGCCGCGCGCGCGATCAACGATTCCCGCGCGTCGAGCAGTTCGATGTAGTCGGCCGCACTTTGCGTCTCGCCGCGCATGATGCGGCTGATGACGCGCGGATCGTAATCGCCGCCGCGCCGCTCCATCAATCGGCGATGCCACGCATAGCTCTCGGCCGCCGTGAGGCCACCTTTGCTGCTCATCGGGGCGACGTCGTTGAATTCCGGAAAAGCCGCGTGCGTGACGATCGCGCCGGCCGCTTCGAGACGTTTCAGCGCGCGCGCGAAGGCGCTCGCCACGTCAGGATCGAGGTCGTCGAGCACGATCGTCGTCGGCACCAACAGGCGCAGCCCATGCACCGGGCGCGGCGTCAGCGGCATGATGTCGTCGTCGGCCAGCACAGCGTCCATGATCGCGCAGCACGCGACGGTGCGCGCGAGCGGGCCGATGCTGTCGAGGCTCTGCGACAACGGGATCGCGCCGTCGAGCGGCACGCGCGCAGCGGTCGGCTTGAAGCCGACGATGCCGTTGAACGCCGCCGGAATCCGGCACGAGCCGCCGGTGTCGGTCCCGAGCGCCCCGAACGCCATGCCGTCCGCAATCGACACCGCAGCACCCGACGACGAACCGCCGGGCACATGGCCCGTCTTGCGATCCCACGCGCCTTTCGGCGTGTCGTAATGCGGATTGATGCCCAGCCCCGAATAGGCGAATTCGGTCATGTTGGTGCGGCCGATGACGACGAAACCCGCGCGGCGCAACCGCGCCACGGCCGGCGCATCGGCTTCGGCCGGCGGCGCATCGTCCAGCGCGCGCGAGCCGGCTTTGGTCACCTGCCCTTTGATGTCGAACAGATCCTTAATCGCGACGGGAATGCCGGCGTAAGGCGACGGCGCGGCATGCGCTTTGCGCAGATTGTCCATCGCATCGGCGGCGATCAGCGCGGCCTCGCGATCGACATGGACGAACACGCGCGCGCCCTCGCCGGCGGGATCGGCGATCCGAGCCAGACACTGCTCGACCAGCGCGCGCGATGTGGTTTTGCCGGAGGCGAGATCGGCGGCGAGCGAGGCGAGCGTGGCGCGGTCGGGCATGGCGGTTCTCCTGATGCGGCGTCTATAGCTCCATTGCGACCCCGCGACAAAGCCGGCGTTCGACAGAGCCCTCATCCTGAGGAGCGACACCTTCGTCGCGTCTCGAAGGACGAGGGCGGCTGGTCCCCATGGTTCGAGACGCGCCGAGCGGCGATCCTCACCATGCGGTCAAATCGATGCGCTCCATGCAGGGCACCATGCGTCGGCGTTTGCGCCGTTGACAGCGCCGCGCCCCGAGGCGCATCAAGGAGTTAATTGTTCAATTAAATCGACAGGGAGAAACACGAATGGCCGAGGCCGCCCGCGCGCGCCCGAAACCGACGCCTGAAACCCAACATTACTGGGACGGGGCCAAGGCCGGCGAATTGCTCCTGCAGCGTTGCGACGACTGTGCGCATGTCTACTTTCCGCCGCGACCGTTCTGTCCCACATGCGCGTCGCGCAAGGTCAGCATCACGAAGGCCAGCGGCAAAGGCACGCTCTACAGCTACGTCATCAATCACCGGCCGGCAGCGCCGGGCTTCACGCCGCCTTATGCGATCGCCGTCGTAGCGCTCGACGAAGGCCCGCGCCTGATGAGCAACATCATCGACTGCCCGCAGACGCCCGAGGCGCTGGTGCTCGATATGAAGCTCGAGGTCGCGTTCCAGACGATCGACGAGACGCTCACCCTCCCCGTCTTCAAGCCGGCGAAGGGGTGATGACGGTGATGACGGAAACTCCTGTCCCCGGCGCGAAGCAACAGGAGCGCAGCGACGTGTCGCTTCGCAGAACCGGGACCGTCACGAAAGCAACGTCTCGAACGGTCCCGGCTCTGCGGAGCAGCGCAAGAGCGCCGCACCGCGTCCGGGACAAGAAAGAACAGACATCATGAAACGCAATCACGTCGCCGTCGTCGGCGCGGCCGAGACCACCAAGCTCGGCGTCATCCCCGACATGTCGCAATTGCAACTGCATGCCGATGCCGCGCTGAACGCGATGGCCGATGCGGGCTTGAAGCCATCGGACATCGACGGCATCGCCACGGCCGTCGAGACGCCGCAGCAGATCGCGCATTATCTCGGCATCACGCCGACCTGGGTGGACGGCACGTCGGTCGGCGGGTGTTCGTTCATGCTGCATGTTCGTCATGCCGCCGCGGCGATCGAGGCCGGGCTGTGCAAGACGGTTCTCATCACGCATGCCGAGAGCGGCAAGTCGATGATCGGCAAGGCGCCGCGCTCGATACCGGCCGACAGCTTGCAAGGCCAATTCGAAGCGCCCTACGGCGTCTATGGGCCGCCGAGCATGTTTCCGATTCCGGTGCTGCGTTACATGAAGACGCACGGCATCACGCACGAACAGATCGCGATGGTCGCCGTCGTGCAGCGCGAATGGGCCGCGAAGAATCCGCGCGCGACGATGAAAGACCCAATCACGGTCGAAGACGTATTGA
>JANMAN010000578.1:0-14699 GCA_031359885.1 Tardiphaga sp.
CGGCGAAACTTACGGTTCAGTCGCCCCGATAAACTGCAACACCACCTCGCGCCGATGCGGGCGCGCGCGGTGCTCGATCAGATAGATGCCCTGCCACGTCCCGAGCGCCATTGCGCCCGACAGCACCGGCACCTGCAAAGACGTCGCCGTCAGCATCGTCCGGATGTGGCCAGGCATATCGTCCGGCCCCTCGGAATCATGCTCCCAGCCGCCGTCGCGCGGCGCGAGCCGATCGAGCGCCGTCATCAAATCGATCAGCACGTCCGGATCGGCGTTTTCCTGGATCGTCAGCGACGCCGAGGTGTGGCGGATGAACAGACTGACCGCGCCCTCGCCTGCCGATATCTCGCGCAGGAACGCAGCGACCTCGCGCGTGATGTCGGTGAACCCAGCGCGTTTCGTGTCGATCGTCAGTAGCGACGATGCCACCGTGGTGGCAGCGATCGACCTGGCTGTGGTGCGCGATATGCGGGCCATGTGAATTCCTTATGCGAATGAACCTGTCGCGGGCCAAACACGATCGCGTCCATGGCGACGCGAGGAGATTGGGCTGGTGAAGGAACAAGCACCTCGTCATTGCGAGAAACGGTTGAGCGTCATCTCGAGGATCAACCGCGACGAATCAATCCAGTCTTCTTTTGCATCCAAGCAAGACTGGATTGCTTCGCTCGATTCGCAATCGGCAACGCGCCGATCGTGAAACGGCGCAATGACGAAAGCTTCAAATCTTGCCGGAGGTGTCGCGCTGCATGCGTGCGGCCATGTCGACCAATCGCTTCCACGCGTTTTCGAGAAAGCCCATCACGCGATCGAGGTCTTTGTCGCTCGGCAGCGGAATTTCGATCTTGCGTTCGCCGTCGGCCGATTTCGGCAAACTCGGCACCAACGGATCGGTCTTCGGCAACGCGTCTTCGGTCTTGGGCGCGAGTGGCGGTCGCGCCGCCAATTGCGCGCGCAGACCTTCGTTTTCTTTTTGCAGCCGCCCGATTTCCGTATCGAACGCCGCGCGTTCGTCGGGGATCGCATAGCAAGCCCAACCTGTTCCCTTGTTGGTGCAGGTCGAAACCGCACCTGTTTTGGTATCCAGACGAAGTACGCCGTCGGCCACGCGCGACATCGAATAGCGGCCGTTCTCGCTATCGGGCTGGCCCTGCGCGTGCGCAGGAGTGCCGAGGCCACCGACCAACGCCGTCACCGTCATTGCGAGGAGCGCGTTTCTCGTCTTCGAGAAACGCAGCGACGAAGCAATCCAGGTCTTGCTGGTTAGGAAGAAAGACTGGATTGCTTCGTCTCGAAACAAATCGGCAAAAGCCGATTTGCTTTGCTCCTCGCAATGACGAGCGAAAAGTTCGCTTTGCAAACCCATCTCACCATCTCCCGCCTTTATGGCGAATAAGCCTTGCGGCCGGATTTCAACGCATCCGCCAGCAGTTCGATCCGGTCCTGGCCCCAGAACACCTCGCCGTCGAGCACATAGGCCGGCGACCCGAACACGCCGACGGCGATCGCCGCCTGTCTGTTGTCCTCATAGATCGTCGCGATCTCCGGCGCGGTAGCGCGGGCGACCAACTGACTGCCCGGCAAGCCCGCCTGATCGGCGAGTTGCGCCAGCACGTCGGCGCTGGCGAGATCGAGTTCGCGCTCCCAACAGGCCGGGAATGCGATCTGCAAAAACGGGTCCGGATCGAGGCCGGCTTCCAATGCCGCGATCACGACGCCGTCGGCCAGTGGCCCCGGAAACGGCCAATGCTTCGGCTGCAACTTGAAATCCAGACCCCGCTTGTCGCGCCAGCGCTGCAACTCGACCATGCGGTATTTCTGCCGCGCGGGATGGCGCTTCGGCAGCGGCAATCCGCCGGTTTCCGAAAACAAGTCGCCCAGCATCACCGGCTTGTGGTTGACCTTGAGATCGTAAGTGCTGACGACCTCGCGAAAGGTCGGGTGCCCGATATAGGCCCAGGGCGAGGGCATCGAGTAGTAGTAGTCGATCTGGCGAGACATGCAGGCTCCGGTGAGATGGCGCGACGCGACGCTGCCGACACTCCAACAGAGCGGACCCCTCCATGCAAGGTTTTGCGCCAAGGTAATGCATAAGGTGTGCAATGCGACGTTGGATAAGTGTTGCAGTGCGGCGATGGCGCGCAGCCGACCTGTGATTTCCTCAATAAAATCAAGCGAATCAACGCACTAGACAGATGCGGCGGAATCTTGACTTGGCGGGACGCCGTCAGTATGGTCCGCGCGGCTTTTGAGGGTTGACGGGCTTATTTTTCCAGCAACGCAGCGTAATTTCGGGTGTCGAATGCATGGCGGGCGACACGCGCGATAACGACGACGGACCTGGCAAGGAAGCATCTTCTGAAAAGAGGTTTGCGCCAGCCGACGAAGCTGCCCTTTCAGCAAGGCTCGGACGTCTGAACGATCGGTTGTCCGCGGTGCGCGACACGCGAAAAGCCAGCGCCGATCAGGCTGCGAGCGGCGAATCCGCTTCGGCGCGGGCGTCAGGAATGGCGGTCGGTCTCCGGCTCTCGTCGGAATTGGTGGCGGGCGTCGTCGTCGGTTCGGTTCTCGGCTGGGGTTTCGACCGTTTGCTGTCGACCTCGCCGTGGGGGCTGATCGTGTTCATGCTGCTCGGCTTCGTTGCCGGCGTCATCAACGTGATGCGCTCGGCGGGCGTGGGCACTAAAAACTGATTTCGCGGCCTTGGCTGCGATGTCATCGCAGCTTTGGCTGCGATCTAATCGCCGGTTTCCGGCAAATAAGCAGCGTCGGCTCCGGCCGATAGATAGAAAGACCGAGTTGGATGGCCGATCCGATCCATCAATTTGAGATCCAGAAGATCTTCAGCCTGGGCCATATCGGCAATCAGGAAATCGCCTTCACCAATTCGTCGGCCTACATGCTCGGCGCGGTCGGCATCATCGGGCTGTTGATGATCGGCGGCAGCGCCGGCAAGCGCCTGGTGCCGGACCGCATGCAGTCGGTCGCCGAACTGTCGTATGAATTCGTCGCCAACACGATGCGATCGAGCATCGGCGAAGAAGGCATGAAGTTTTTCCCCTTCGTGTTCTCGCTCTTTATGTTCGTGCTGACGGCCAATCTGATCGGCATCATTCCCTACACGTTCACCGTCACCAGCCATCTGATCGTCACGCTGGCGCTGGCGTTGATGGTGTTTCTGACGGTTCTGATCTACGGCATCTACAAAAATGGCCTCGGCTTCTTCAAGCTGTTCGTGCCGCACGGCATCCCGATTTATATTCTGCCGCTGATCATGGTGATCGAGGTCATCTCGTTCCTGTCGCGGCCGGTGTCGCATTCGGTGCGACTGTTCGCCAACATGCTGGCGGGCCACATCACCTTGAAGGTCTTTGCGGGTTTCGTGACGTCGCTGTCGGCGCTCGGCGCACTCGGCATCTTCGGCGCGGTGTTGCCGCTGGCGATGACCACGGCGCTGACGGCGCTCGAGCTTCTGGTCGCTTTCCTGCAGGCCTACGTCTTCACCATTCTGACCTGCATCTATCTCAACGACGCGCTTCATCCGGGCCACTAACCACTCTGCGGTCCGCTGAATTCCACCCTCAACCCTTCATCAACCTATCCCAACAAGGAGTTTCATCATGGATCCGATCGCAGCAAAGTACATCGGCGCCGGAATCGCTTGCCTCGGCATGGGCGGCGCGGGCATCGGCGTCGGCATGATCTTCAGCCAGTTCCTGAACGGCGCGCTGCGCAATCCCTCGGCGTCGCAAGGCCAGTTCGCGAACCTGATCTTCGGCTTCGCCGTGACGGAAGCGCTCGGCATCTTCTCGCTGCTGATCGCGCTGCTGCTGCTGTTCGCCGTCTAAATATCTGCAACTGATCCGGCCGTCGCGCGTCTCGATGCGCGCGGCCGATCGATGAGGAGTCTGCTGTGGCGACAAGTCAGAGCACATCCGGCAAGCCGGGCGCTCAAGGGACCACCGCGCATAGCGCGGCGGACGGCGGGCACAAAGCGGAATTTCCGCCCTTCAACAAGGACACGTTCGCTTCACAGCTCGTGTCCTTCGCGATCGCTTTCGGGCTGCTCTACGTCATGGTCTCGAAATTCGCGCTGCCCCGCGTGGGCGGCATTCTCGCGACCCGGCAGGCGGTGATCGACACCGATCTGAACGAGGCCGCGCGTCTCAAGGACTCGTCCGACGCCGCGTTGAAGGCCTACGAGACCGAACTCGCCGACGCTCGCACCAAGGCGCAGGCGATTGCCGGCGAAGTCCGCGACCGGCTGAACGCGCAGCAGGAACAGGAGCGCAAGCTTCTCGAAGAACGCCTTGCGACGCAATTGGCTGACGCCGAAAAGACCATCGCGGGCACCCGCGAATCGGCGATGAGCAACGTCCGCGCGATTGCCGCGGATGCGGCCGCCGCGATCGTCGAACGTTTGACCGGCAGCAACCCGAACGCCGGCGCGGTCAACGCCGCGCTCGACGCCTCGCTGAAGGGATAACCGATGTTCGGACTGCAAGCTGAATTCTGGGTCGCGATTTCCTTCCTCATCCTGATGGGCGTGTTCGGCTATTTTGGCCTGCACCACACGTTGCTCAAGGCACTGGACCACCGCCGCGACCGGATTCAATCCGATCTCGATGATGCCCGCCGCCTTAAGGACGAAGCGCAAAAGCTGCTCGTCGAATATCGCGCCCGCCGCGAAACGGCGGTGCGCGAGGCCGACGAGATCGTCGCGAATGCCAAGGCGGAAGCCGAGCGCATCGCCGCGGAAGCGAAAGCCAAGATGGACGACTTTGTCGCCCGTCGCACCAAATCGGCCGAAAGCAAGATCGCGATGGCCGAAGCCCAGGCGATGGCCGACGTTCGTGCCGCAGCCGCCGACGCTGCCGTCTCCGCCGCCGCCGCGATCATGTCGCAGTCGGTCAGGGGATCGGTCGCCGACGATCTGATGGCCAAGGGCATCGCCGACGTTCGCGCCAAGCTGAACTAAGACGATTTTTTTCGATTGAAGAAAACCGGCGCGGGCATCCGCGCCGGTTTTTTTATTCTCAGCAGCACAATCGTCATCCTGAGGTGCTCGCCTCGTCGCGCACTTGCGCGATGGGGCGAGCCTCGAAGGATGGCCACGAGATCCTTGTTGCCATCCTTCGAGGCGAGAAACGCCGTCGCAAGAGCGCCGGCATGTCTCGCGCCTCAGGAAGACGGCGGTTTATGCGGAAAAGCCTGTACGCTACTGCCGCACCAGCAGCATCGGATCGGCGCTATCAGGCACGCGACGCCATTGCGCGTTGTCGTCCGGCTCGAACCGCCAAATCTCGCCCGATGCCGACAGCACCAGCAACTCGCCGCGTTGCAACCGCCACATCGTCGGCGCAAATCCCGCCAGCGGCTGCTCGCAACGCGGCTTGAGAAACACCTGAAAATTATCCGTCGCAGCTTCGGTGTTCGTCAGCGTCAGCGTACAGATCGAACGGCCGCTGCCGCGCGTTACCGACCAATTGCCGATCATCTGATCCATCGAGCGCGATTGCGCGCGCGCGGCCGCGAGGTTTTGCAACAGATAGACGCCTTCGCCGCTGCGTAGGCCCTCGAAGATACCGGCCTCGACCTCGGTGAAATCGATCACCGGCTGCCCCGACGCATCCTGCAAGCGGACGATGTCGAGCCCTTTCACGTTCCACGCCGTAATCGCCTTGGTGAACGGCAGCGCGGCGCCGCAGGACGGATCGAGATCGAGCTTCAACCCCTGCGGTGTCGCATCGGGTTTCATCGTGACAACGCACGTCTTGCTGCGCTCGGTCGTGGACAATTCCCACTGCCCGACCATGTCTTTCTTCAGGTTCGCTGCATTCTGCGCGAAGGCCGGCGCGGCAAGCGCCAACGCAGCTACGCAAAATGCAACGCCGCGCATCATGTTAGCGTCCCTTGAACGGCGTTTCCGCGATCGGCGTCAGCGGCGGCTTGCCGGCGAACCAGTCGATCAGATTGTCCACGACGAGTTGGTCCATCGCGTTGCGCGTCACCACCGACGCCGAACCGATATGTGGCAGCAGCACCACGTTCTGCATCGTCTTGAGTTCGTCAGGCACGTTCGGCTCGTTGGCGAACACGTCGAGACCCGCCGCGAGGATGGTGCCGGATTTCAGCGCCGCGATCAGCGCCGGTTCGTCGATCACCGATCCGCGCGCGACGTTGATGATGATACCGCGCGGCCCGAGCGTCTTCATCACCTCGGCATTGATCATGTTCGCCGTAGCCGCACCGCCCGGCACGATGACGATCAGCGTGTCGACCGCCTTCGCCATCTCCAGCAGATCCGGATAGTGCTTGTAGCTGACGCCTTCGGCCGGTTTGCGCGAATGATAGACCACCGGCACCAGCGACGCATCGAGCCGCCGTCCGATCGCCTGCCCGATCCGGCCCATGCCGACGATACCGACTTTACGATCGCGCAACGACCCGACGCTGAGCGGAAACGCCTGCGTCGCCCACAAACCCGAACGCAGATATTTGTCGGCCTTGACGAATTCGCGCACCGTCGCGATCAGCAGCCCGAGCGTCGTATCGGCGACCTCTTCGGTCAGCACGTCCGGCGTGTTGGTGACGATGATGCCGCGTTCGGCAGCGTATTTGGCATCGATATGGTCGTAGCCGACGCCGAAGCTCGAGACGATCTCCAGCTTCGGAAAGCCTTCCAGCATGCCCTTGTCGGCCTGCACCAAACCGGTGACAGCGACGCCGCGAATCTTCGCGGCGGCGTCCGGGTTCAATCGTCCCAGATCGGTCCGCGTTTCATAAGAGTGCAAAATGAACTGATCGGAAAAACCCTCATCGACGATCGGCTTGGACGGCCCGTAAATCAAAAGGTCGATCTTGTTTGACGAAATATTGGCGGCCATCATGAATCCTTTCCGAGCGCAGAATCGTGCCAGCGCCGCAAAGCCAAATGCGAGGCCAGCGCGAGCAGCATATAAATGACGATCCCCGCGAGCGAGAGCAACAGCAGTGCTGCGAACATCCGGGGAATGTTGAGACGATAGCTGGATTCCGCGATTCGGTAAGCCAGCCCGGACCCCGCGCCCGCCGCGCCTGCCGCGATTTCCGCGACGACCGCGCCGATCAGCGATAGCCCGCCGGCGATCCGTAAACCACCTAGCATATAGGGCAACGCGGACGGCAGCTTCAAATGCAGCAGCGCTTGCCACCGCGATGCACCATATAGCGCGAACAGATGTCCAAGATTGCGATCGACCGATTTCAGCCCGAGCGCCGTATTCGCCAGCACCGGAAAAAATGCGACGATAAAGGCGCAGGCGACGACGGCGGTCTGCTGATCGAGATAGATCAACAACAGCGGCGCGATCGCGATCACCGGCGTGACCTGGAGCACGATCGCGTAAGGCAACAGCGCGTCTTCCAGCGGCCGCGAGAGATTGAACAGCAGCGCCAGCACGATGCCGCCGAGCGCCGCCGCGACGAAGCCTTCGAGCGCCGTCGTCAGCGTCACCAGCAGCGATGCGGATAAGACCGTCCAGTCCGCGATCAGCGTCCGCGCCACGAGGCCCGGCCCCGGCAGCACGTAAGGCTGAATGTCGTTCAACCGCACGACCATGTCCCACGCGATCACGACGAGCGCGAGCACCAGCAAAGGTAGCACGAGGCGCTTGGCGTTCATCATGCGACGCCCTCGCCGGCTTGCGCCAACGCTTGCGAGACCGCGCGGCATTGCGCGGCATACTCCGCCGATGTGCGAAAAGCCGCGTCGCGTCGTGTCGCGTCAATCGTAATATCGGCGTCGATGCGTCCCGGCCGCGGCGTCATCACCACCACGCGCTCCGCGAGATAAACCGATTCGAACACCGAATGCGTCACGAACAGGATGGTCTTGTTCAAGGTCCGCCACAGCGTCAGCAGATCGTCGTTGAGTTTGAAGCGCGTGATTTCGTCGAGTGCCGCGAACGGCTCATCCAACAATAGAATATCCGGATCGGTCACCAACGCGCGCGCGAGCGACGCCCGCATCTTCATGCCCCCCGAAAGTTCGCGCGGATAGGCATCGCCGAACTCAGCAAGACCGACTTGCGCCAAGGCCGCATCGACGCGCGGATCGGAATCGGCGCGCGGTATGTGTTTGAGTTTGAGCGGCAACCGGACATTGTCGCGAATGCTCGCCCACGGCATCAACGTCGGCTCTTGAAACACGAAGCCGATGCTGCGCGACGCCATCTCGACGCGACCGTCGCTCGGCTGCGCCAGGCCTGCGATCAGCCGCAACGCCGTGGACTTGCCGCAGCCGGACGGACCGAGCAGCGCCACGAACGAACCTTGCGCGATATCGAGATCGATCGGTCCGAGCGCCAAGACGCCCGAATCGTATCGCTTGACCACGCCGCGCAGGCGCATGGCGGCAGACGTTTCTTGAATAATGGATTCGACCACGTTGTTGGCTTCAAGGTCGAGACAATTGCCGTCGCCCTTCGAGGCTCGCCCAACCCGAACGACAAAGTCGTCGCCGGTTGGGCTCGCACCTCAGGGTGACGGCAACACGCACTAGCGTCATCCTGAGGTGCGAGCCGCTCTTCACGGCGAGCCTCGAAGGATGAGCCGCGCAGACCGTACTCTTGATCACAGCTTCTACCTTATCCTGCATCACTGCTTCGGCCGCAAATTCAGGCCGATGCCCTTGTTGACGAATTGCAGCGTATACGCCTTTCGGTAATCGACGTCGCGGCGGACAGCGCCGGCGCGCGACATCGTGTTGAAGAAATCCGCCACGCGCGCGTCGCTCATCGCGCCGATGCCGTCTTTCAACGAGTCGCCGGAGTCCACGATGCCGTATTCCTTCATCTTGGCGATCGAATAGGCCAGCAATTCGTCGGTCATCTCAGGGTTCATCTGCCGGATGAGCGCATTGCCCGGCTTGGCGTCGCCATAGAGATAATTGTACCAGCCGACGATCGAGGCATCGACGAAGCGCTGCACCAGATCCTGCTTCTTTTCGATGGTGTCGCGCCGCGCCTCGATCAGCGTCGAATAGGCGTTGAAGCCCTGATCGGCGAGCAGGATCACCGACGGTTTGAAGCCGGCCTGTTTCTCGACGGCATAGGGCTCCGACGTGACATAGCCCTGCATCGCGCTGCCGGGATCGGCGAGGAACGGCTGCGCGTTGAAAGTGTAGGGCTTCACTTTCGCGTCGCTGAAGCCGTAATCGGCTTTCAGCCATTGGAAATAACTCGACATGCCCTCTTTGGAGACGAATAGCGTCAGCGGCTTGAGATCGTCGAGCTTGCTCGCTTTCGCCTGCGGATGGGTCAGGAACACCTGCGGGTCTTTCTGAAACATCGCGGCGATGGCGACCACCGGCACGTTGTTGGCGACAGCGTCGAACGACTGCAGCGTGTTCGCCGTCATCACGAAATCGAGCTTGCCGGCGATCAGCAAGATCCGGTTGTTCACGTTGGGGCCGCCCGGCACGATGGTGACGTCGAGGCCGTAGTTTTTGTAGGTGCCGTCGGCGACGGCTTGGAAAAAGCCGCCATGCTCGGCCTCGGCCACCCAATTGGTGCCGAACGTGACCTTGTCGAGCTTGTCGGCGGCCTCGGCCGCGCCGGTCACCAGACTTAGACCGAGCGTTAACGCTTGCAGCATCGCGCGGACGCGCATCATTGGACTCCATCGATCGTTCCGGCGCATGATGCCCAACACCGCCGCATGTCGCAATCGCACACCCTCGTATCACAAATGACCGCCCTTCCTTGTCGCGACTGGTCCGACATTCACTGGCCTGATTTCGCCACGGGCGAGACATCGCGCTGGATCGCGGTGCTGCCGCTGGCCGCCACCGAGCAGCACGGCCCGCATCTGCCGTTGGGCACCGATGTGTTCATCGCGCAGGCTTATCTCGCGCGAGTCCGCGAATTGCTGTCGCCGGATTGTCCCGCGACATTCCTGCCGCTGCAGCCGGTCGGCATCTCCACCGAACACCTGGCATTTCCCGGCACGCTGACGCTGTCCCCGGATGTCGCGATCGAAACCTGGACGGCGATCGGCGAAAGCGTCGCCCGCGCGGGCTTGCGAAAGCTGGTGATCGTCACCAGCCATGGCGGCAATTCGGCCGCGATGTCGCTCGTGGCGCAAGAGCTGCGCGCGCATCTCGACATGCTCGTCGTCACGACGTCATGGGGTCGCTTGAGCGCGCCGGACGAGGCAGCGTCCGCTAACGAGGTTCGCCACGGCATTCACGGCGGCGCGATCGAGACGTCGATCATGCTGGCGCGATATCCGCAGCACGTCCGCATGGACAAGATCGCTGACTTCATGCCGGCCAGCATGGGGATGGAGCGCGAGTTCAAAGTTCTTTCGACGCAGCGTCCGGCGCCGCTGGCATGGCAGGCGCAAGACCTTCACCCGACGGGCGCGATCGGCGACGCGACGCTGGCCAGCGCCGAGACCGGCCACCGCCTGCTCGACCACGGCGCGCGCGCGTTTTGCGATCTGCTCGCCGATATCGATGGATTCGATCTGGCCCGGTTGGGACATTCGTCTCAGCCGTAGCCCGGATGAGCGGCGGACCGAAGCCGCTCGGCGAGGTCGCGCGCGAAATCCGGGACGAACGACGGCAGTGCTTTGCGCCGGGTTGGATAAATGCGTGTGACGGCCCGTCATTCTCGCGTCATAACGCAACGCCACTCATATCATTTGCAATCACCTCTTGCTATTGCGAACGAGTTGCAATTAAGGTCGGTCATCGCAGCGGGGGCTGGTTTTCGTGACTTGCAGGTTCGATCGACGGTCCATCTACGCGCTGACAGCGCGGGTCACGCTCGGGACGGCCGCGCTCGGGACGCCGGCACTGGCCGCCGATCTCGTGCTGAAAGCGCCCCGTGCCGGTCACATCTCGACTGTCTACGACTGGACCGGTCTGTATCTTGGCTTTCATTCCGGCTACGGCACGGGCAGCTACGGCCCCGGCACCAATCCGCAACTCGCGCGGGGTGAATTCTTCGCGCCCTCGATCGTCGGATTGATCGGCGGCTGGAATGCCGGCATCAACTACCAGCTTCCGAACAATTTCGTGCTCGGCCTCGAAGCCGACGCCTCGTTCGGCGGCCCGCTCGATCAGGCGCGGTTCGCGCCGACCCCGTTCCACACGGCGACCGATTATCTTGCGACCGTCCGCGGCCGCGTCGGCTACGCCTTCGGCACGATCCTGCCTTATGTCACCGGCGGCGTCGCGTTCGGTCGCACCCAGATCAACATCAACGATGCCGACGGTTCTAGCTTCGCCCGCCGCTCGCAAGATCATGTCGGCTGGACCGCCGGCGCAGGCGTCGAAGTCGCGGTCGGCGGCAACTGGACCGCGAAGGTCGAATATAATTACATCGATCTCGCCCGCCGCACGTATGGCCTCGGCGGCTTCGGTTTGGCCGATGTCGCCGTGGCACCACAAGTCCACGCCGTCAAAGTCGGGCTGAACTATCGGCTCTGGGATACGCCGTTCGGGGCAAGCTACACGCCCCGCGCGATCCTGCCGGAGAATTCCGACTGGAGCATCCATGCGCAGATGACGTTCCTGCCGCAGGCCTATCCGCGCTTCCGTTCGCCCTATGAAGGCGCGTACAGCCTGCCCGGCGGCGGCCAGGGGCGCGAAACCTTCACGACCTCGGCGTTTCTCGGCTGGAAGCTATGGCGTGGCGGCGAGTTCTTCTTCAACCCCGAACTGGCGCAGGGCTTCGGCCTAAATGCGACGCTCGGCATCGCAGGCTTTCCCAACGGCGAAGCTCAGAAGGGCGGCGCACCGTTCCCGCGCTTTCGCGCGCAGCGCTACATGATTCGCCAGACCTTCGGTCTCGGCGGCGAGCAGGAAGACCTCACCGACGCCGCTTTCCAATTCGCCGGCAAGCGCGACATCGACCGCGTCACGGTGACGGTCGGCCGCTTCGCGGTCGGCGATTTCTTCGACGGCAACGCCTATGCGAAAGACCCGCGCGCAGACTTCATGAACTGGGCGATGTGGTCGTCGGCCGCGTATGATTTTCCGGCCGATTTGCCGGGCTTCACGCGCGGTGGCGTGGTCGAACTGAACCGCAAGGACTGGGCGATACGCGGCGGGCTGTTTCAGGTGCCGTCGCAGCCGAACAGTGATATCTTGACGTTCAACACCGGCGGCGTCGTGGTCGAATTCGAGGGCCGCTATGCGATCGCCGATCTGCCCGGCAAGATGCGCGTCGGCACCTTCCTCAATCGCGGCAACACGGCGAGCTATCGTGGCGCGCTAGGTGCGAGTGCTGCCGATCCGCTGCTTGACATCAACGATGCGGTGCCTGGGCTGCGCCGGGTGCGCACCAAATATGGTTTCTACGTCAACGGCGAACAGCAGATCGCCAAGGACATCGGCGTGTTCGGCCGCTACTCGTGGAACGACGGCCAGAACGAAATTCTGTCGTTCACGGACATCGACCGCAGCCTGTCGGGCGGCGTGTCGATCAAGGGCAGCCGATGGGGGCGGCCGAGCGACACGATCGGCATCGGCGGCGCCATTAACGGGCTGTCGTCGGCGCATCGCGATTTCCTCGCCGCCGGCGGGCTCGGATTGCTGATCGGCGACGGCCGGCTCAACTACAGCAACGAGACGATTTTCGAGACCTACTACGCCTATGTGATCGACCGGAATTTCACCTTCACGGCGGACTACCAGTTCATCGCCAACCCCGCTTACAACGCCGACCGCGGCCCGGTCTCGATCTTCGCCGGGCGTCTGCACGGCGAGTTTTAAGGTACGACCAGCGGCCATCCTTCGAGGCTCGGCGCAAGTGCGCCTCGCACCTCAGGATGACGCCGAGTGCGCTGTTGCCGTCACCCTGAGGTGCGAGCACCGGCGACGTCTTCGTCGTCCGGTAGCGAGCCTCGAAGGGCGACGGCGAGCTCGACGGCCTGATTCCGGAATGACAGATCACCCCTTCGGCTGAAACGACTCCGCCTGCGCCATGTCCCACGCCTCGCGATAACGCTCGTCGCCGGTGCCGTCGATCAATTCGCCTGGCCGCAACGACGGATACATCCGCGCATAGGTCAGCACTTCGGTGCCGGACATGCGGTGCGAAAAATGGATCGGCCGGATGTCGCCGGGATGCGCGAGACCCGCGGCGGCGATCAGCTCTGACAGCGCATGCAACGTCGCGTGATGATAATTGAACACGCGCTGCGTCTTGTCCGGCACCACCAGCGCGCGGTTGCGCGTCGGATCCTGCGTCGTGACGCCGGTCGGGCACATGTCGGTATGGCAGCTCAGCGACTGGATGCAGCCCAGCGAAAACATGAAGCCGCGCCCCGAATTGCACCAGTCCGCGCCGAGCGCCATCGCACGCGCGATGTCGAACGCCGTCGCGATCTTGCCGGCCGCGCCCACTTTGACTCGCTGCCGCGCGTTGATGCCGACCAGCGCGTTGTGAACGAAATTGACGCCCTCGCGCATCGGCATGCCGAGATGATCCATGAACTCCGACGGCGCAGCCCCGGTGCCGCCCTCCTTGCCGTCCACGACGATGAAATCCGGATAGATGCCGGTTTCCAGCATCGCCTTGCAGATCGCCAGAAACTCCCACGGATGGCCGATGCACAGCTTGAAGCCGGTCGGCTTGCCGCCGGACAGCTCACGCATTTGCGCGATGAAATCCATCATCTGGATGGGCGTCGAGAACGCCCGATGCGCCGACGGCGAAATGCAATCCTCGCCCATCGCCACGCCGCGGATGTTTGAAATCTCTTCCGACACCTTTGCGGCGGGCAGCACGCCGCCATGACCGGGCTTGGCGCCCTGGCTCATTTTCAATTCGACCATCTTGACCTGATCGTCCGTCGCGACCCGCGCGAAAGCTTGCGGATCGAACGCGCCGTCGCGCGTGCGGCAGCCGAAATAACCCGAGCCGATCTCCCAAATCAGATCGCCCTTGTTCTCTCGATGATACGGGCTGACGCCGCCTTCGCCGGTGTCGTGCGCGAAGCCGCCCATCTTCGCGCCGGCATTCAGCGCGCGGATCGCGTTGGGGCTGAGCGCGCCGAAACTCATTGCGGAGATGTTGAACACCGACGCCGAATAAGGTTGTTTGCACTCCGGCCCGCCGATCGTGATGCGGAAATTCGCATCGGTCTGCGGCTTCGGCGCGAGCGAATGATGCATCCACTCGTAGCCTTCGGCATAGACGTTTTCTTGTGTGCCGAACGGACGCTTGTCGAGCACCATCTTGGCGCGCTGATAGATCACCGCGCGGGTGTCGCGGCTGAACGGCATGCCGTCCTTTTCGCTCTCGAAAAAATACTGCCGCATCTCCGGCCGGATTTCTTCGAGGATGAAACGCATATGTGCGGAGATCGGATAATTCCGCAGCACCGCATGCTGCGTCTGCATCAGATCGCGGATGCCGACCAGCGTCAGTCCGCCGAAAATCAGAAACGGGATCAGCGCGAAGTCGAACATCTCCGTGTCGGCCATGACGACGCCGAACAAAAGCAGCGTCGCCGCGCCGCAAATCGTCAGCACGATGAAGCGCGGCGAAAACGGCAGCATCAGCGTATCCATGATGACCTCGTGCGGGGTGGACGACGAATTTTCGGATCAAGAACGCTCAACGACGCCGTCATTCCGGGGCGCGAGCATCGCAACCGTTTGGACGCAGAATGCGTCGAAACGGTTGCGTGCGAAGCGAGCCCGG
>JANMAN010000602.1:0-7361 GCA_031359885.1 Tardiphaga sp.
AGTCTTGCCATTTGCCCGCTTCGCCATCGTCACGGATCGGCGCGTTGAGCGACGCATCGCCGCCGAGACGGCGGTTCATGTCGATCACGTCCTGAGTCGTGACGCCCAGACGCTTGGCGATCAGCTTGACCTGGTCGGGGCGCATATCGCCTTCGTCCAGCGCGGAGATCTTGCTCTTCGCTTTGCGGAGGTTGAAGAACAGCTTCTTCTGGTTCGCGGTCGTGCCCATTTTCACGAGCGACCATGAGCGCAGAATGTACTCTTGAATCGACGCCTTGATCCACCACATGGCGTATGTGGCGAGACGGAAGCCCTTCTCGGGCTCGAACCGTTTCACCGCCTGCATGAGACCGACGTTGCCTTCCGAGACGACCTCGGAAATCGGCAAACCGTAGCCGCGATAGCCCATAGCAATCTTGGCGACGAGCCGAAGATGGCTGGTCACGAGGTGATGCGCGGCATCGCGATCATCGTGTTCGCGCCAGCTCTTGGCGAACATGTATTCTTGCTGGGGTTCCAGCATCGGAAACTTGCGGATCTCGGCGAGGTACCGCGAAAGCCCGGATTCTCCGTTGAGAACCGGAAGTGTAGCTGCACGGGCCATTAGTGCGCCCTCCAGTGGTTCAGGCTCCCGATAGCGGCGAGCCAGGCAGACGGTCGCTGTGTTAAAGCCGATCGCTCTGCGATGTTCCGCGCTGCAAAGTCCAGCGCAGATGCAACATATCAAAAACCACGGATTTGGGAAGATTTTGCGCGTCACGTCAGCGTGACCCTGCCTAAATCTTTGGTAATGTGGTGTTTTACTGGTTCTGCTGCGTCAGCGCGCCGCAGCCAGCGTTTTCCGCAGCAGCGAAAGATCGGGCGGCAGATCGCGCGTCCAGGTCAGGATTTCGCCGCTGCGCGGGTGTTCGAGCGTCAGCAGATAGGCGTGCAAAGCCTGGCGGTCGAGCGCGGTTAACGCCGCCTTGGCGGGGACGCTGAGCGCGTTGGCCTTGGTCTTGTAATGCGGGCCATAGGTGTCGTCTCCCATCAGCGGGTGCCCGACATGGGCCAGATGCACCCGGATCTGGTGGGTGCGGCCGGTTTCGAGCTGGCACGCCAGCAGCGTCGCGATCGGCTTCGCCTCGCGACCCTCGAAGCTCTGGATCGCTTCCCAATGCGTGATCGCTTCTCGGCCGCCCTCGCGGACCGCCATCTTCTCGCGGGCGTGCGGATGGCGGTCGATCGGCTCGTTGATGGTCCCGGTCGGGCGGTTCATCGCGCCCCAGACGAATGCCATATAGCCGCGCCTGAGTTCGCCGGTGCGGCCGTGATCGGCGAATTGCGCGGACAGAGACTGATGCGCGTTGTCGTTCTTGGCGACCACCATCAACCCGGTGGTGTCCTTGTCCAGCCGGTGCACGATGCCGGGGCGCTTGACGCCGCCGATGCCGGATAGGCTCGCGCCGCAATGGGCAATCAGTGCATTGACCAACGTGCCGGTTTCATGGCCGGCGGCGGGATGCACGACCAGCCCGCGCGGCTTGTCGATGACGATGATGTCGGCATCTTCATAGATGATATCGAGCGCGATATCCTCGCCGGCAGGCTCGGCGGCGATGGCCGCGGGAACGTCGATTGTGATCGTATCGCCGGCGGACACATGATAAGCGGGGTCGCGAATGACGATGTCGCCGATCGCGACCGCGTTGTGCAGGATCAACGCCTTTAGACGCGAGCGCGACAGCTCCGGGCAGCGCACCGCGAGCACGCGGTCGATCCGGGTTGCGCCTTCGTCGCCGACGACCACCACCTGCAGATGCCGGGCTTCGCCGGGGACTGCGTTTTCAAGAGCCGACGCGTTTTCAAGAACAGAGTTCTGCATGACCGATTCCAATATGTCTGCGCCCGCCATCGATCCCAATCCGGAGCAGACCGCGCTGATGATGGCGCGGGTGCGGAAGCTGATGCTGATCGGCGGATTGACCATCGCGCTCGGCATCGGCGCGATCTTCATGGTGATCGGCTATCGCGTTTTCCGCAGCGAGGGAAGCGTTGCCGTTACCGATACCACGGCCACGCTGCCGAAGGGGGCTCGTATTACGGCGACGTCGGTGTCCGGCGACCGGCTGCTCGTCACGCTCGATATAGGCGGCGCGGTCGAAATCCGCAGTTTCGATATCCGCACGCTGAAGCCGGCCGGCGCGCTTCGCTTCGCCACCCAGCCGTAAAACGACTCCGATAATTCAAAGTTGCGGCCAGCGCGTTTCGGGGCTATTGGCTTGGTCGTCGAGGCTTTTTGCCTCGTCCGCTGCTCCCATCGTCTAGCGGTTAGGACGTCGCCCTCTCACGGCGAAAACTGGGGTTCGATTCCCCATGGGAGCGCCACATCGGCTGGTGTACCGCCCAGCGCGTGTTCGCGGCGATGTTCCCGTTTTCCGCGACAAAATTCGCATCAGCTTTCAACGATAGGGTCTGGCAAGCCGTCCGGCAATTCTTTAGCCTTCGGGACAAGGATCATCGCGCGACACCGCGTTGAGAGAAAAAACGGGAGACGACGGTTGGCAAGCCATGAGCGCGCTGCATCCGCAGCACATCAGCCATCGGGCCAGGATTCTCGAAATCACGCTTCCGATCATCACGTCTTCGACGCGATCGTCATCGGCGCTGGATTTTCGGGCCTCTACCAACTGCACAAATTGCGCGACGAACTCGGCCTCAACGTCGCTTTGCTCGAGAAAGCCGACGGTATCGGCGGCACCTGGTTCTGGAATCGGTATCCGGGCGCGCGCTGCGACTCCGAAAGCTATTACTACTGCTACTCGTTCAACAAAGAGATCGAGCAGGAGTGGAGCTGGAGCGAGCGATATCCCGAGCATCAGGAAATCCGGAAATATCTGAACTTCGTCGCCGACAAGCTCGACCTGAAACGCGATATTCGTCTGTCGACCGAAGTCAAATCGGCGGCGTTCGATGACGACACGAATATCTGGACCGTGCAAACGACGAACGGCTCGTCGTTCTCGGCGCCCTTTCTGATCACCGCAGTGGGCTGTCTCTCGACGGCCAATGTGCCTGACATCAAAGGTCTCGAGACCTTCAAAGGCGAATGGTACCACACCGGCTTGTGGCCGCGGGAGGGTGTCGATTTCAGCGGCAAGCGCGTCGGTCAGATCGGCACCGGATCGACCGGGATCCAAGCCGCACCCGCAATCGCCGAGCAAGCGAAGCATCTCACGGTGCTTCAGCGCACCGCAAATTACAGCATTCCGGCGCGCAATGGTCCGGTGACAGCGGCCGACGTCGAGCAGACCCGACAAAACTACGACGACATTTGGCGCCAGGCGCGCGCCGGCACCAACGGCCATCCGTTCAGCATCTCGACGCGGTCGGCATTGTCCGTGTCGGACGCGGAGCGGCAAGAGATTTACGAGAAAGCGTGGGAGCGTGGCGGCTTGCGCTTCCGGGCGTCGTTCTCGGACATTCTTCAGAACTCCGATGCAAACTTGACGGCATCCGATTTCCTTCGCCAGAAAATCAAAGAGGTCGTCAAGGATCCGAAAGTTGCGGAGATGCTGACGCCGCACGATCATGGCTACGCGACCAAGCGACCGCCGATCGACAGCGGCTATTTCGAGACGTTCAACCGCGACAACGTGCTGCTGGTCGATCTCAAGGCAGAGCCGATTGTCGAATTCACGGCGAACGGCATCCGGACCACGAAGCAGGAGTACGCATTTGACATCGTCGTGTTCGCGACTGGCTTCGATGCGTTGACCGGGCCGCTCGTCAATCTCAACATCAGCGGCAGTCAGGGGCATTCGTTGAAGGATGCATGGTCGGCCGGTCCGCAGACGTATCTTGGTTTGCAGACGCCGAAATTTCCCAACCTGTTCACGATTACCGGACCCGGCAGTCCCTCGGTGCTGTGCAACATGCCGATTGCCATCGAGCAACACGTCGACTGGATCACGAACTGCATCCGCGACATGCGCGCCAAGGGTCTCAAGCGGATCGAGGCCGACGCGGATTCGGCGGAGGCGTGGGTCGCCCATGTCAATGAGGCCGCAGACGCCACCTTGCTGCCGATGGCAAGTTCGTCCTGGTATCTCGGCGCCAATGTGCCGGGCAAGCCGCGCGTCTTCATGCCTTATGCCGGCGGATTTGCCCGCTACACCTCGATTTGCAACGACGTCGCCCAAAGCGGCTATCGCGGTTTCGCGCTCAGCTAATGCGTCGTCTTTGTCGGATCGGATGTATGTGATGGACGCTGCGGCGAATGTGCTGTTGTCGAAAAGCGTGTTGGACAGCGCGCCGTTGTTGCTGCACGATCTTCGCCAGCAAGCCCGTGGCTAAGAGGTGAGATAACGACCGCGATACGACGACGATTTTGAAGTCATAAATATGGACCGGCAAAAAGTCGGACATAAAAACCAGGGAGGTTTCAATGACGAAGACCACGAGTGGGGTTTCGCGCCGCCGCGTTCTCAAAGGTGCGCTGGCAGGGTTTGCCGTATCCGGCATCGGCATGCCGCACATCGCCGGCGCACAGGCAAAGGTCATCAAGATCGGCCTGCCGACGATCTTGTCCGGGCGGGTCGCGATCCTCGGCACATCGACCCGGTTTGCCGTTCAATTGGCCTTCAACCAGATCAACGAAGCCGGCGGTATCAATGGTCGCAAGTTCGAAGTGGTGGACCGCGACTCCAAGGGGCGCCCCGACGAAGCCGCCAAGGTCACGCGCGATCTCATCAACAATGACGGCTGCGATATCATCATCGACGGCGAAGCGTCGTCGGGCAGTTTCGCCGTGCATGAAGTCGTGCGCGATCTCGGCATCCTCTGCCTTCATACTTGCAGCGAGACGTCATCGCTGACGGCGGACCCCAAGCTGCTCAGCAAGAATGTGTTTCGATGCGCCCGGCAGGGCATCCACGACGCCGTCGCGGGCGGCAGCTACGCGGCCAAAATCGCCAAAGAAAAAGACCTCAAGAAGTGGGCGACCTGTTCGCCCGATTACGCCTATGGACGCGATAACACGGCCGAATTCATTCAATATGCGAAGGAGTTCGAACCGTCGATCGAGGTGGTCGATCAGTTGTGGCCGAAGCTGTTCGCGCCCGATTACACCGAGAGCATCACCAAGCTGATGCAGGTCAAACCGCAGGCTGTGTATTCGGCGCTGTGGGGCGGCGATCTCGTCGCGTTCATCGAACAGTCGAACCTGTATCGCCTGTTCCAGAACACCGCCTATTTCTCGGGAGGCTTGGGCGATCCGCCGATCCTCAGCGCGATCAAGAATCTCCCGCAGGGGCTTAACACCGCTTATCGCTACAACAGGGGCTTTCCGAACACGGCCGAAAATGCGGCGTTCTGCGATGCCTACACCAAAGTGGCACCGCACGAGCCCACCAACTGGGCCTGGCAGAATTACGCGGCGGCACAGTTCATTATCGAGGCGGTCCGTCGCACCGGTGGCAACACGGACAGCAGCGCACTTGCCAAGGAAATTTCCGGCATGACGGTGAAATTGCCGTATGGCGGTGCCGGCATCACGATGCGCGACAGCGACCACACCATCATCAACTATCCGGTGGCGTGGGGCAAAACCGTCAACAAGTCCCCATGGGTAGTCGATTACGTCGATACGGAATGGTCCAAGATTCTCGAAGTCGAAAAGCAGTGGAAGAAAGAAAAGGGCTACGCCTGACCGTCTCACGCGTGAGCCCTTTACGCCTGAGAAAATCCGGTCCGCCGTAAGCGGCGGCCGGTGCGGCTCGCTCTGACTGTCAAAGGACCGCCGTCGTGAATCTCGATGCCCTTTATTCCTGCCTGTCGTCTTCGTCCTGCGTCGTGACGCAGGTGTCGACGGCGCTCATCATCGGAATGCTGCTGTTCATGGTGGCGTCGGGGCTGTCGCTGATCTTCGGCGTGCTCGGCGTCATCAACTTCGCGCACGGCGCATTCTACATGGCCGGCGCTTACATCGCGTTCTTCGCCTATCGATCGTCGTCGAGCTTTCTGCTGGCGTTCCTGGCGGGCGGGCTGGGGGCTGGGCTCATCGGCGTCATCTTCGAGCGGTTTGTCATCAGTAAAGTCTACGGCAAAGACATCCTGATGCAGTTGCTGGTCTGCTACGCCATCATTCTCATTTTCGACGATCTCGTGAAGATGATCGCCGGGCCCGAATATCGGATGATGGGTATGCCGGATGTGTTCGCACTTCCGCCGCTGGAATTCGCCGGCGGTTTCATCCCGGCCTATTACGTCTTCATGATCGTCGCGAGCCTGTCGATCGGCGCGGTGCTTTGGCTCGCGATCGAGAAGACTCGGCTCGGCAAGATCATCCGCGCGCTCGCCATCAATCCGCAAATGGTCGGTGCGCTCGGCATCAACACGACGCTGCTTTATGCCGCCGTGTTCGGTGTCGGCAGCGCGCTGGCCGGAATCGCCGGCGCTCTCGCTGCGCCGACGCGCACATTGACGCCGGGCATGGGTCTGTCGATCCTGATCGAAAGCTTCATCGTCACCGTGATCGGCGGCATGGGGTCGATCGTCGGCGCATTGATCGCAGCGCTCCTCATCGGGTTCACGCGTGCGTTCGGTGCGATCGGTTTCCCGCTGTTCGTCGATGGAATCATGTTCGGCATGATGGCCGTGGTTCTCATCGTAAAGCCGAGCGGACTGCTCGGCCGGGAGATGGCGCGATGATGAAAGCCGGCGTCTTGCGCGACATTTTATTCGCGGCCGTCACGTTAGCCATTCTGGTCGCCGTGCCGTTCGTGTTCAGCAAGCCGTCCTTGCGCGACTTTCTGATCTACGTGATGGCCTACGGGCTGCTGGCGATGTCGCTCAATTTGCTGGTTGGGCTCACCGGGCTGGTGTCGTTCGGTCATGCGGCGTTCTTCGTGTCCGGCGCTTACATGTTCGGCCTGCTGATGCAGTCCGGCCGCGTGTCGATCCCGGTGGCGATTCTCGTCACGGTGGCCGGCACGGCCGTGTTGGCGCTGGTGATCGGCGCGATCTGCGTGCGCTTGAAGGAAATCTATTTCTCCTTCATCACGCTCGCCTTTCAGATGTTCATTCACTCGATCATTCTGACCTGGGTTAGCCTGACCGGCGGCGATCAGGGCCTTCGCGGCGGCATCCCGCGGCCGCCGTTCTTCGGCATCGATCTCGGCAGCGGCACGGCGCTCTATACGTTTTCCGCTTGCGTCTTCGTCGTCTGCATCCTGATCATGCGGCAGGTTTGGCAATCGCCGTTCGGCTATACGTTGCGCTTGATCCGTGACAATCCCGCTCGCGCCAATTATCTCGGCGTCGATGTCGTTCGCATGAAGCTCGGCGTCTTCGTCATCGCCGGCGCGATGGCCAGCGTGGCC
>JANMAN010000657.1:0-2394 GCA_031359885.1 Tardiphaga sp.
CCGAGTTCGGAAGCCATTCAGGAAGGCCCCAAATCCGTCGCGCCCGCGCAGGGCATGGGGCAGGCGGCGCAGCGCGTCCGCGTCACCTGGCAAAAAGAGCTGATCGCACATCTCGACAAACACAAGAAATATCCGACCGCACGCCAGCAAAAGAGCGCGGAGATCGTCGTCAGTTTCGTGCTCGACCGGCTCGGCCATGTGCAATCGGCCAGCATCGTGAAGGGCTCCGGCGATGCGGCGTTCGACGAGGCAGCCTTGGCGATGGTGCGCCGCTCCGACCCGGTGCCGGCACCGCCGCCGCTGGTCGCGGACGAGGGCTTGAGCTTCACGCTGCCGGTGATTTTTCGCGTAAAGGGCAAGGGGTAGTTCTTGCTGTCTTTCCCTCCCCCGCTCTTGCGTGGGGAGGGTGGCGCATTGCGCGAAGCGCAATGGGTCGGGTGGGCCGAATATTGCCTGCTGTCATCAAGACCCCCACCCCGGCCTCCGCTTGCAATTGGCTTCGCCAATCTGCCGCTCGGCCGACCCTCCCCACGCAAGAGCGGGGAGGGATGCCTCGACGGCTTACCCTCAATACGTCGCGCGGCCGCCCGAAATATCGAACACCGCGCCGGTCGAGAACGCGCAGTCCGACGACGACAGCCACGCCACCATCGCAGCGAGTTCTTCGACCAGCACGAAGCGGCCTTTCGGAATCTTCGCCAGCATGAAGTCGATATGCTGCTGCGTCATCTGGTCGAAGATCGCGGTCTTCGCCGCCGCCGGCGTCACCGCGTTGACGGCGATGTCGTGCGCGGCCAGCTCCTTGCCGAGCGATTTCGTCAGCGCGATCACGCCGGCTTTCGACGCGGAATAATGCGCCGCGTTCGGATTGCCTTCCTTGCCGGCGATCGACGCGATGTTGACGATGCGGCCGTAGCCCTGCTTCAGCATCGTCGGCACGATCGCCTTGCAGCAGATGAACGGACCGTCGAGGTTGATGCGCAGCACCTTGCGCCATTCCTCGTAGTCGGTGTCCCACACCGTCTTGTTGATGCCGGCGATGCCCGCATTGTTGACGAGGATGTCGATGGTGTCGAACGCTTTCAATGTCGTGTCGCGCGCGGCTTCGACGGCAGCCAGATTGGACACATCGACCTGCACGGCGATGACGCCTTGACCAATTTCTTTGGCGGTTTTCTCCGCGAAGGCGATGTCGTGATCCCAGATCGCGACCTTCGCGCCGGATGCGACGAAGCGTTCGGTGATGGCGCGGCCGAAGCCCTGCGCGCCACCGGTGACGACGGCGCAGCGGTTGGCGAGATCGATGTGGTTCATGGCGAAATCCTTTCGATAAGCGGTGTTTGACTTCGACGCGGTCGATGCCTGCTCCCTCTCCCCGTACTTACGGGGAGAGGGTTGGGGTGAGGGGCGCTTTGCAGCGAACGAAAGCTGTGAGTGTAGACATGCGGTGCCCAGCCCCTCACCCGGCGATCACGCGCTGCGCGCGCGATTGCCGACCTCTCCCCGTGAAGAACGGGGAGAGGTGAAGACAGCGGCGCCCCGGAATGACAGAGACGTCACAGCGTCCAGCCACCGTCGATGATATGCGCGACGCCGGTGGTGAACGAACTCTCGTCGCTGGCCAGATAGACCGCAAGCGAGGCGATCTCGTCCGCCGTACCGAGCCGGCCCATCGGTTGTCGCGACACGAACATGTCGCGGCCGCCCGAGCCTAGCGACGCCGCGCGATCGAGCATCGACGGCGTATCGATGGTGCCGGGGCAGATGCAATTGCAGCGCACGCCTTTGGTGATGAAATCGATCGCGACCGCGCGGGTCAGCGCCGCGACGGCGGCTTTCGTCGCACTGTAGACGTAGCGATTCGGCGCTGCCTTATAGACGCCGGCGGCGGAGGCGATGTTGACGATCGAGCCTTTGCCGGCCGCCAGCATGCCTGGGACGAAGGCTGAAATCGTGCGGTGCATCGATTTGACGTTGAGGTCGAAGGAGGACTCCCAGTCGTCGTCCGAACATTCGAGCACGGTGCCGTTGTGAACGAAGCCTGCGGCATTCAGAAGAATATCGACCGGACCGGTCGTCGCCGCGAAGGCTTTCACGGCGGCGCTGTCGCGCACGTCGAGCATCGCCGTGGTGTGAATGCCTTCGACCGACAGCGCTTTCAGACCAACTTCGTTGATATCGGTCGCGATGACCTCGGCACCCTCGCGGGTGAAGGCGAGCGCGCAGGCGCGGCCGATGCCAGCCGAAGCGGCAGTGATGAAGGCGCGTTTGCCTGCGAGGCGGTTCGACATGGTTGGCTCCCGTTGCTGGTCATTCCGGGATGCAATCCCAGTCGGCGTAGCCGACGCGGATTGCAGGCCCGGAATCCATACTCCCTGCGGTGATTATGGATTC
>JANMAN010000705.1:0-3910 GCA_031359885.1 Tardiphaga sp.
CGGTCCATTTCGTGACGCGATAGGCACCGCTGCCCGCGGTCTGCTGCTTGGTGTATTCGAGTCCCCACGGGTCTTTTTCGGTCGCGTTCTTCTTCACCAATTCGGAATTGACGACGCAGGGCACGATCACGGCGAGATCGGGAATCGTCAGCTTGTCCTTGGTCGCGAAATCCACGCGCAGCGTATGATCATCGACGATGACGAATTGCTCGGGCTTCTTCAGCGAGCCCGCGCTCATCTGAAACGTCGGGAAGCCGCCGACGCTGACGGCACGGTCGAGCGACCATTTGGCGTCCTTCGCGGTCACCGGCGTGCCGTCGTGAAAAGTCGCATTCTTGCGCAGCTTGAACGTCGCCGACATGTCGGTGGTCGTGAAGTCTTCCGCCAACTCCGGCTTGAACTTATCGCGGTCGTAATAGGGCACGCCGCCGGGACCGGATTTCATCTCATGCGTGATGAGGCGGTCGTAGCAATTCCATGACACTTCGTAGCCGGGCACGTTGGTGCCAATGCCATGGATGTCGAGATTGTTGGGGCCACTTTCGGAGACGATCAACAGCGTCTCGGAGCGGGCGTCCGCCTTCGCCGTGGAGAAAATCGCCGGTGCAGGCACCATGGCACTGGCGGCGACGCCGGTGGCGGCCTTGAGGAAATCGCGACGCTTCATGCTGAACTCCATTGCGCGGGGACGGGCGTTGGAGTGAGTTTCGCAAATGTCGTGCCAGATGATTATTTCGTTAAACTTTCCTCCAACTCGTTGATATTATTATATTAGTTAAGGAGGCTTAACCAACAGCGATGGATTTTTTGCATACAATAATTAGTATTTGCATATTTTATAAGCAAACCGATGTGGCTGCCTAGGTTTTCGCGGGATCAGAAGGCATGGCACAAATCAGCGATAACAGCGACGGAGGTACCATGCTGGACGACGAAAAATTCCTGCGACGTTCGTTCGATGTCGCGCGGCGAGCGGTGACGAACGGCAATCATCCGTTCGGAGCCCTGCTGGTCGATGCCCACGGCACAGTCCTGATCGAAGGCGAAAACAGCTTTCATCCCGGCCATGACGGCACCGCGCACGCGGAGCGGCTGGTTGCGACACAAGCGAGCACGACGCTCTCGGCGGAGGTGCTCGCGCGGGCGACGTTGTACTCGTCCGCCGAGCCTTGCGCGATGTGCGCCGGCGCGATCTATTGGGTCGGCATCGGCCGGCTGGTTTACGGACTCGGCGAAGCCCGCCTCAAGGCGATCACCGGCGACCATCCGGAAAATCCGACGCTTGATCTGCCCTGCCGGCAGGTCTTCGCCAGTGGACAGAAGACCATCGCCGTCGTCGGACCTTTGCTCGAAGACGAAGCGGCCAGGGTGCATCAGGATTTCTGGAAGCAAAGGTCGAAATAAACTTCACAGCGGCTATGTGCGAACGACAAAAAGAAAACGGCGCCGCGGGGATCATCGCGGCGCCATTCTCAGGCTCTCGGAGGAAACGACGAGAGTTAGAACTTCACGGTCACGCCGGAATACAGCGAGCTTTCCGTGCAGCTTCCATTGTCGCGACCCGCAAACCGGCAAACCGGGTTGGTGTTGTGATCGAGGCCGAACTTGTTTTGCCAGTAGCGATAGGCAACCCAGACGTCGACGTTGTGCGAGTAGCGCGGTCCCCAAACCGCCTTGCTGGCGTCAAGCGTCAAACGGATCGGCTCGGAGTTGAACTCGACTGCGCTTTCGACACCAGGAAGCGGCGCGGACGACGATCCCTTCTTGCCGTACCAAGCGGCGCGACCGCTGATCGAGAAGTAGTTGATCGCTTCGGGCAGGAAACCGAGGTCCATGTAGTAGTTGGTTTCCACCGCCCAGGTGCCCTTGAACTCGGTGTTGCCATCGCTCAAGCAGGTCACGCCGGGGACGCCGCCCGCTCCGCACTGCAGGAAGGAGTTGTGGTTGATTTCCTTGTAATACTGCGGCGCGACGTTGAAGAAGCCCTTATACGGCAGCTCGAATGCGAACTGCAGACCGGCGACGATGTCGCGTTTGGCCGGAGCGACTGCGTTGTTTTCGGTGCTGAAATCGCCACCGATCTGGAACGACACGTTGCGCAATGGACCGACGCTGAACGCTTTGGTGTTAAAGATTTCGTTGAAGCCTAAAGTGCTGCGGACCAGGCCGTAGATTTCGGTTGCGCCGGCGCAATTGCCGAACTGACCAGCCGGGCAACCCGACACCGGATCGTTATGATCCGACTTGAAGCCCGAGATGGTGAAGAAGTTTGTGCCGTAGGCCCATACGTCGAAGTGGGTGAACGAGTAGACCTGCTTTGCGGTCTTGCTGTTGATGCTGCCGTCCGGGCGGATCGAGAACACGCCAGGGTCGGTGCCCGTGAAGATATAGGAATAGCTGAGACGGTTGTCGTTCACGAGAAAGAACGGCACGTCGATGATCGGCTTTGCCTTCACCGGCATGGGAGCAAGGTCGGCCGCACTGGCCTGCCCGACCGGCATCAGCGCCCCCAGTGACAGCAGCGCGGCGGCTGCGAGTGAACGATTGAACGACATAGGTAAACCCCCAAGGTTTGATAAAATGAATTCGCCAAAACACGTCTTGGGTCGAACTTTGTCGCAATCGTTCCAATCGAGAAGCCTCAACTTTTTCCAGTTCTTGCCGCAGCTTTCATCAAACGCCGCGGGCTTCAGGCGTTTCTTCGCGGACCGCAATCGCTTTTCATTTTAGAAAAAAATCACGCGATCGATCGAGGCCGTGCGTCGTTGTGTCCAATTCTATTGGATTTCCGAGGACGATTTGCCGCACCGCCGGGCGCGAAATCGACGGCTCTACGCGGCCGGTTCGATAAATCGACGACGCGAAAAACAACTGCTCACGTCGCAGGCAGTGCGTTTTAGGCCCGTTGCGATTGCCGTTCTCACGTTACAAATCTGCAACAGTTTTACGAACGCGCAAAGCTCGTCGGGCGAAAACAGCGAGGCTGTCGGGCTTAGCGAGCGAACGATCGGAAAGACTTTGCGCGAATCTTTCTCCCAACGATCGCACCAAAGTGTTTGCTAAATTATGAGGCAATTGCTGACGCTTTTTCGTAGCTACCGTCGCCGTTCGATCTGGCCCACACTCATGCTTTGCAAGTTCTCATATTGCGTGATCGTGAATGTTGGACCCGACACCCATTCCTCACCGGCCCGATCCGATCCCGCTGCTGCAGACCATCGGTCTCACCAAGCGTTACGGCGATTTTCTCGCCAATGATTCCATCGACATTGATATTTGGCCGCAGCAGATTCACGCCCTGCTGGGCGAGAACGGCGCCGGCAAATCCACGCTAGTCAAAACCATCTACGGACTAGTCCAGCCATCCGGCGGCGAGATGCGCTGGCAGGGCGAAAGCATGACGCTCGGCGGTCCATCCGAGGCGCGCGCCCGCGGCATCGGCATGGTGTTTCAACACTTCTCGCTGTTCGACAATCTGACTGTCGCGGAGAACGTGGCGCTCGGCCTCGATGGCAAAGAGTCGTTCAAGGACATGTCGGCCCGCTTAAGCGATGTGTCCAATGTTTATGGGCTGCCGCTCGATCCGAAACGCGAGGTCTGGCGGCTATCGGTCGGCGAGCGCCAGCGCATCGAAATCGTTCGCGCGCTGATGCAAAATCCGAAATTCCTGATCCTCGACGAGCCCACTGCGGTGCTGACTCCGCAGGAGGCGGATCAACTGTTCGTCGTGCTGGACCGGCTCAAATCGGAAGGCCGCGCGATCCTCTATATCAGCCACAAGCTCGACGAGGTGAAGCGGCTTTGCGACACCGCCACGATCCTGCGCGGCGGCAAGAAAGTCGCGACCTGCAATCCACGCTGCGAGATCGAGCAGCGCTTGACGGATGACGGCGGCAGCTCCGGCGTCGAC
>JANMAN010000707.1:0-4082 GCA_031359885.1 Tardiphaga sp.
TCGGCGCCGTTGATCGCGGCCATACCGACGCCGCCGCAGCCGATCACGACCACGGTTTCGCCCGGCGAGACCTTGGCGGTGTTCACCACTGCGCCATAGCCGGTGATGACGCCGCAGCCGATCAGCGCAGCTAAATCGAGCGGCATATCCTAGCGGATTTTGACGATGGCGTTTTCGTGGACGAGCATCTGCTCCGCGAAAGACGACAGGTTCAAAAACTGATTGAGCTTTTCAGAGCGCGCCCATGACAGCCGATTCGACACGCCGGGCAACATCTTGACCGTCGTGTCGGTGCAGAGCACCGGACGACCTGTAGAGCAGTTATCGCAAGTGCCGCAAAAAACCGAGAGGCACGTCACGACGTGATCGCCCGGCTTCACATACGTGACGTCCGAGCCGACCTGTTCGACGACACCCGCGGACTCGTGGCCCAGCACGGCAGGCAAGGGATGAGGATACAACCCTTCCATGAAGTGCAAATCGGAATGACAGAGGCCGGCGACAGTGGTGCGGATCAACACCTCTCGCGGTCCGGGTTTCTGGATGCTGATGTCTTCGATCACCAGCGGCTTATTCACTTCATGGAGGACGGCGGCCTTCATTGTCGTGCTTCCTCGTTCGGTTTTGTTTTCATTGTTCCGACGCTACGCCGCTGTCAGCCATTCGCCAACCTCGGCCATATTCGCATTGCGGTCCCCGAGCAGCAGTTCGGAGATCGCCCCATCGGCTTTCGTATCGATGAGCGCGAACGGATCGGGCCGCGACAGCCGATGATCGACTACGAGACGCGCGAGCAACAGCCGCCGCGCATCGCCACGTGTCGCATGGATTCGCGCGCCCTCCCATGTCAGCGCGACGGCGCTGGCAACGTGATAGAGCGTCGAGGTCGCCCGCCGTGCTTCGGCCTCGTTGTCGCTGCTTGCCGCGACCTGCCGAGCCATCGCGACGGCGCGATCGACATAAGCGCGCAATCGGTCGCGCCAAACCTGCGGTACGCTCGTGCTGTCGTCGAGTCGCGCATGCAGGTCGGCGGCGAGAGCCCCGTCGGCGCTATGGCGGCCGATGGCGCGGGTGATCGCATCGAGTGCTACGATATTGCCGGTGCCTTCCCAGATCGAACCGAGATGCGCGTCGCGCAGCAGGCGCGCGGTAGCGAATTCCTCGATGTATCCGATGCCGCCTCGCATCTCCATCGCATCGCCGCAGACCTGCCGGGCATCGCGCGTGGCACGGACTTTCAACGTCGGCGTCAAAATCCGCAGCAACGCCGCGGCATCCTGACTGCCGGCTTCGGCGCGGTCGAGCGCGTCGGCGGTCAGGAAACTCATGCTCAACGCTTGCTCGGTCGCGAGCGTGATCTTCATCAATTGCCGGCGCGCCAGCGGCATGTCCGCGATGCGCCGGCCGAACACGACGCGTCCTTTGGCGACGGCCATCGCGTCGTGCCACGCGCGGCGCATCAATGCGGTCGATTTGACGCCGTTCGACAGACGGGACGAGTTGACCATTTCTGCCATCTGAACGAAGCCGCGATCGAGCCTACCGACAGCGTAAGCGATCGCGCCTTCGAGCTTGATTTCGCCGGACGCCATCGAGCGCGTGCCCAATTTGTCTTTCAGCCGCACGATCCGATAATGATTGGGGGTGCCGTCGTCGAGCGTGCGCGGCATCAGAAACAAGCCGACGCCACGCGTGCCTCCCTCTGCACCCTCAGGTCGGGCGAGCAGCATCACGACTTTCGCGTCGGCATTGGAGCAAAACCATTTTTCACCGGTCAGCCGGTAATGATCGCCCTCTTTGACTGCCGTCGTCGTTAGCTTGCCGACGTCCGACCCGCCTTCTTTCTCCGTCATGAACTGACCGCCTTGCGTCAGTTTCGCCATGTCAGTTTGAGTGAGCCCATCGAGGTATTTTGCCTTCAACGCATCGTCACCGAACCGCGACAGCAGCTTCGCCGCACCGTCGGTAACGTTGATCGGGCACCCCATGCCGAACTCGGCCTGATTGAACAGAAACGTAAATGCGTGCTTGGCAACGACAGGATAGGTCGAGGGCCAGCCCATGATGCCCTTGCGATGTGACATCGCATGGATGCCGAACTCGCCGAACGCCGCCGCTTCGAGTTCGCGATAGGATGGATGGTATTCGATGTGTTGCACGTCGTTGCCGAAGCGATCGCGCTGGTGAAGCACCGGGCCGTGCTTGTCAGCCATCCGGCCGCATTCGTCGAGCCGCCCGCCGACCAAACCGCCGAGGCGGTCGAGATGCGGCTGGATGTGTTGAAAAAGCTTATCGTCGAGATAAATACGCAAGAGATCGGTCAGCGCGGGATCGTCGCGATAAAAATTCGCACCGGACGTGTCAGGCGCGATCAGGCTCGCAGCGAATTGGGGGCGCACGTTCATCCCGTGACTCTCTTGTTTTCTATCGCTTGTCTCCGTTGATCATGCGCTCGATGCGCAGCCAAATAAAGCCGCTGCCGCGCATGGCCGCATGGCTTGCGCGTCAGCGGATGTCGTCAGGCCCGCCAGAAAGGCTTGCCAGCTTCGTACATGACGTCGGTCGAAGACAGTCCGGCGTCGTGAATGTCACGATCGGTAAACTTCGTGAGTTCGCGGCGGGCGTTCTGGCGCTCGCGCCAGACATGCAGCGTGTCGCCGATCCGCGCGAGTAAGCTGGGCTGGTCATGATGATTTGTCATTGTCTCGTGGGTGAAAACAGACATGGTCGCCTCCTATGAAGTAAATCTGGCACGAATATCGTATCGTTTTCGCGCCGCAACAAACGACATTGCATGCGGCTTCGAATGAGATAAACTCATACGAAAAAGGAGAGCGACGCCATGAGCGGCCGGCTGCCATCGCTGAACGGATTGCGTGCTTTCGAGGCGGCGGCACGCCATCTCAGCTTCACGAATGCCGCACTCGAATTGAACGTAACGCAGACCGCGATCAGCCATCAGATCAAACGGCTCGAACAGGAGCTGGGACTGAAGCTGTTCGTCCGGCAAAACCGGGCGCTCGCGCTGACGCCGCAGGCACTCGATTATCTGCCAGGCATCCGCGCGGCCTTCAACGATCTCCGGGTCGCGACCGATCGGCTACGTCGCCGCGACGACGGCCATGTGCTGACGGTGAGCACGCTCGCATCGCTCGCGGTAAAGTGGCTGATGCCGCGACTGTCGGCCTTCCAAGACGAGTACCCAGACATCGACGTTCGCATCACCACATCGACGGCGCTGGTGGATTTCAGCACAGGTGATGTCGACTGCGCGATCCGTTACGGCCGAGGCCAATGGCCGGGGCTGCGTGCGGATTGGCTGACTGCCGACGAGGTGTTTCCGGTTTGCAGCCCGGCGCTTCTGACCGGCAAAAAACCGCTGCGCTGTCCGGACGATCTCGCGCATCATACGCTGCTGCATTCGAGCGGCGGCTATGATGACGACTGGCGGCTGTGGCTGACAGCCGCCGGCTTGCCGGCCGATCTGTCGAAACGGGCCGGCTTGAGCTTCGACATGATTTTCATGGCGCTTCAAGCGGCGATCGACGGACTCGGCGTCGCCATCGCGCGCACATCCTATGTCGAAGGCGACATCGCCAAGGGCCGGCTGGTCATGCCGTTCAAGATGACCTGGCCGGCGGAAGCCGGCTTCTATCTCGTGACCCCGATGGCACGATCGGAAACACCGAAGCTGCGGGCCTTCCGCGAATGGCTGCTCGCATCGATCCAGTCCGTGTCAAAGCCACAACCACAACAGCCCGCAAGGAAACGGACCCGCGCATGAAAGATTTGGTACCGATCGCAGAGCAGATCGCGTTGCGGCTGATCGCGGCAAAACAAACCGTTGCCGTGGCGGAATCGTCGACCGGTGGGCTGATATCGGCGGCGTTGCTCGCGGTGCCTGGCGCTTCCGCTTATTTCATGGGTGGCGCAGTGGTTTACACCCGCGACGCGCGCAAGATTTTGATGGATATCCCAAACGACGCGATGCGCGGCCTGCGATCGTCATCCGAGCCCTACGCGCAACTGCTCGCGCAACAGATGCAGCAGCGATTTTCCACGGATTGGGGGCTGTCCGAGAC
>JANMAN010000709.1:0-2661 GCA_031359885.1 Tardiphaga sp.
GAACGTCGATTTCTATTCGGGCATCACGCTGAAGGCGATCGGCTTCCCGACCTCGATGTTCACGGTGCTGTTCGCGGTCGCGCGGACGGTCGGCTGGATCAGCCAGTGGAACGAGATGATCAAAGAACCGAACTACAAGATATCGCGCCCGCGTCAGCTCTACACGGGCTCGCCGCAGCGCGATTACGTCGCGATCGACAAGCGCGGCTGAGATAACGTCATTCCGGGATGAACTCCTGACGGCGCCAGCCGGATGGAGTTCAGGCCCGGAATCCATACTCCCTGTCGTGGTTATGGATTCCGGGCTCGCGTGATCGCGTAATATCGCGCGATGCGCCGATATTGCGCTATCACGCGCCCCGGAATGACCCCTTATCGACCAACATCCCCATCACCACATCCGCGGCCTTACCGCTCGGCGAGACGTCGCCGGTCACCATGACGGCGTCGAGGTTCGCGAAGGCGGTCAACTGCCGGCGACGCGACGGCGTGTCCGTCATCACGTCCCGCATGGCCGGTGCGAGCTTGGCGGCGACGCAATCATGCTGGAGATATTCCGGGATCACATTGTCGCCGATCACGAGGTTGGCGAGAATGATCGAATTCACTTTCACGACGCGCTTTGCGATAAACGCTTCGACCGCGCCGCCGCGATAGGCCGTCACCATCGGGACGCCGGCGATCGCAAGCTCCAGCGTCACCGTTCCCGATTTTGCCAACGCCGCATGCGCGATCCGAAACGCGGCACGCTTGTCGTCCTCGCCGATCACGATGCGCGGCTGCACTGGCCACGACGCCGCAGCCTCATGCACCGCGTCGGCCAGATGCGGCATCGTCGGCAGCACTGCCTCGAAGGCAATGCCCTGATCGCGCAATTGCCGCAGCGTGTCGCCGAACACCGCCATATGATGGCGGACCTCGCCGCGCCGGCTGCCCGGCAGCACCAGCAAGACGGACGGCTGTGCATCGCGCCGGATTTGCTCGCCTGTATTGGGGCGTAACGCCGCGATCTGTTCGATCAACGGATGACCGACATACGTGCAGGGTGGACCGCCGAGCCTGCGATGCGCCTCGGGCTCGAACGGCAACAACGCCAACACGTGATCGACGTAACCGCGCATCGCCCGCGCGCGACCCGAACGCCACGCCCAGACGGTCGGCGACACGTAGTTCACGATTTTGATGTCGGGATTTTGCGCGCGAACGCGGCGCGCGACGCGGTGGGTGAAATCCGGACTGTCGATGATCACGAGCATGTCCGGCTTCTTCGCCAGCACATCATCCGTCGCGGCCTGAATCCGACGCAACAGCATCGGCAACTGCTTGATCACAGCCGCGAAGCCGATGATCGCGAGGTCGTCGATCGGAAACAGCGACGCCAGGCCTTGCGCCGTCATCGTGCGGCCGCCGATGCCTTGAAACGTCACGCCATCGCCGAGCGCCAAGCGCAGCGCGCGCATTAACGCGGCCCCGAGCCTGTCGCCGGATTCTTCCGTCGCGATGAGGTAGATCGTCTTCGTCACGGCACCAATCCGACGACGAAAACATCGGCTTTGTCAGCGCTTGCGATCATCGCTTGCCCGTCCGCCAAAATGCTTTGCCCAGCGGCGATCGCGATGCCGCCAAGGCCCGCGAATGCGACGCCATCGACCGTTCGCGATCCCATCGTCGGCAGATCGAAGCGCAAATCCTGCGTGCTTTTGGGAGCTTTCACGAGCACGCCGCGCCCGACTTTCGCGCGAATGCGCCCCTCGGCGCGCAGCCGCGAGACCCGCGCCAGCAATCCGTCGGTGCCTTCGATGTCCTCGACGCCGATGACGTGGCCGTCGATCACGACGACAGCCTGCCCGATGTCGAACGGTCCGAGCGCGGCAAGCACCGCACGGCCCTTCGCGATATCGGCCTGCGCGTCGGCGTCGGGGCTGCGCCGCGTCAGGCATCCCGCCAGCATCAACAAGTCCGGCGCGACGTCGCCGACGCCGCACAAGCGCATTCCCTCGCGCTCGAAAATGCGGCCGACGCCCGACAGCAGATGATCGTCGCCGCCACGAAACGCCGTCAGGATCTGCGGCATCGCGCGCAAGGTCGCGAGGTCGAGCCTGATCTCGGACAGCGCCGGGCGCACCATCGTGCCGATGAACACGACGTCGCGGCAGTTTTCGCTGCGCAGCAGCCGAAACAAGCGGCCGAGTTGGCCTATGGAAATCCAGTGGTGGTGAAAACGTGCAACGGCCGAGGCATCGCAGATGCTTTTCAACGCGAACAGCACCGGCGTTCGCCCGCTCGCGACGACCGAGTCCGCGACCGCGAACGGCATCGGCCCGCCTGCGGCGATGATTCCAATTTTGGTCGATGGCGCGTCGCGATCGGTCATGGCGCGTCGCCTTCTCCGATCACGCGACCGCGTTGGCGGCCGGCATGCAAAGGGCGCGGTGCTTGCCCGCGCCGATGAACGACAGAATATCGGCGATAGCCGGATCGTCATTCGCCATCGGTGCGACGCGCGTCAGTCGCTCCGCGAAGACGCCGTCGCCGTGAAACAGCTTCTGATAAAAATCGCGAACGGCGGCGAGACGCTCGCGCGTGAATTTGCGCCGCTTCATGCCGATGATGTTGAGGCCTTCGAGCGAGGCATATTGGCCGTTGACGAGACCGAACGGA
>JANMAN010000751.1:0-3286 GCA_031359885.1 Tardiphaga sp.
CAATTCGCGCAACTTGCTGGTTTTTCTTGACGCTTTCAAGGCCGCCCGACGAGGCATGACGCCCGATGATTGACGCCCCGCGCGCATTCCGCCTAATAATCCGCAGTATTTTCCTCCCATCAGGTCGCATCGTCCATGAACAAGGTCTACCCCGACGCCAAAACCGCCCTCGACGGCATTTTGAAGGACGGCATGATGATCATGTCGGGCGGCTTTGGCCTGTGTGGTATCGCCGAAGCATTGTCCGACGCGCTGCGCGAGTCTGGCGTCAAGAATCTGACGGTGGTGTCCAACAATGCCGGCGTCGATGGCATCGGCCTCAGCCGGCTACTGGAAACCCGGCAGATCAAAAAAATGATCTCGTCCTATGTCGGTGAAAACAAGCTGTTCGCGCAGCAATATCTCGCCGGCGAACTCGAACTCGAATTCGCGCCGCAGGGCACGCTGGCCGAGCGCATTCGCGCCGGCGGTGCGGGCATTCCGGCGTTCTACACCAAGACCGGCGTCGGTACGTTGATCGCCGAAGGCAAGGAAGTGAAAGAATTCGACGGCGAAAAATACATCATGGAGCGCGGGCTGTTCGCTGATCTGGCCATCGTCCACGCCTGGAAGGGCGACACCGCCGGAAACCTCGTCTACCGCAAGACCGCGCGCAACTTCAATCCGATGATGGCGACGGCCGCGAAAGTCACGGTTGCCGAGGTCGAACATCTGGTGCCCGCCGGCGAGATCGATCCCGATCATATCCACACGCCCGGCGTATTCGTGAAACGCATCGTTCATGTCGGCGACACCAACAAGCGCATCGAAAAAGTCACCACGCGTCCGCGCACGTAATCTCACCTCAAGCAGGAGAACCTGATGGCCTGGACCCGCGAACAGATGGCCGCCCGCGCGGCCCGCGAATTGCGCGACGGTTTCTACGTCAACCTCGGCATCGGCATTCCGACGCTGGTGTCGAACTACATTCCCGACGGCGTGGACGTGCAGTTGCAGAGCGAGAACGGCATGCTCGGCATGGGCCCGTTTCCGTATGAGGGCGAGGAAGACCCGGACCTCATCAATGCCGGCAAGCAGACCGTCACCGAGTTGCCGACCACGAGCTATTTCTCGTCGGCGGATTCGTTCGGCATGGTCCGTGGCGGCCATATCGACCTCTCGATCCTGGGCGCTATGCAGGTCGCCCAGAACGGCGATCTGGCCAACTGGATGATCCCCGGCAAGATGGTGAAGGGCATGGGCGGCGCGATGGACCTCGTCGCCGGCGTCAAGCGCGTCGTCGTGGTGATGGAGCATTCGGCCAAGGACGGCCCGAAGCTGCTCAAGGAATGCAATTTGCCGCTGACCGGCGAAAAGGTCGTCGATATGGTTGTGACGGACTTGGCCGTGTTCACGATCGACAAGCACGGCAATGACGGCATGGCTTTGATCGAACTCGCGGACGGCGTCACGCTCGACGACGTAAAGAAAAACACCGAAGCCGAGTTTCGCGTGGCGTTGACGAACGCGTAAGCGTTATCGCCGCGCGCCGGAAATAAGTTGCGAGCGCAAATCGGTATCTGTCGTCACAGATGGCTGAACAAAGCTGCCGGACAGCGACAGACTGATATTGGACGTCGGCTTGAATTCGATGCCGGCGCTGACGCTGGTGGCCAGCGTGTTGTTTCGTTCGAAGCCCGGCGTGACGAGCGATGTGAAAACATCGGGGCTCGACTTCAGCGTCGCGACGCCGCCGAAAAGAGTGACCGGCATATCGCCGACACCTTTGAAGCTGTAACCGTATTGCGCGCCCGTGGACGTCAGCCCGCTGAAATTGAAGTTTTGCGCTCCGAAGGGAAGCCCGCTCCCGAATGCTGCCACCGGCATGCTGAAGCTGCGGAACGAGAAACCTTTGCGAAAGCCGTCCTCGTCTGGTTCGCTACCCCAAAATTGAGTTTCGCCGACGCCGTTCAGCCCGGCTGCTCCGAACGAATTCAAATAGGGAATAGGCGCAACCTGCGCATGGCCCGCAGGCGCGTTCAATACCAGCGCCGCAATGGCGACGCCGCACAACTGGGAGACGCGTGAGACTGAAATCTTGGACATCGAAACCTTGGACATCGAAGCGGGCGTCATGGTGGGATTATAGAGCGAATTCGTAGGGCGGGCAAAGGTGTTGCCGGCGAGTCTTCGTCGCCCGGGCGCAGTGCCCGCCATGACCGCGCTACAGTCAGGCCGGTCCCTGCGGCAAATCGGCAAACCGCGTGAGCCACACCACCGGCGGGATGCTGGCGGCCACGATCAGCAGTGCCGCCGCCGCGCCTTCCTCGAAGCTGCCCCGGCTGGCGTATTGATAGATCGACGTTGCCAACGTCTCGACGTTTAGCGGCCGCAGCAGCAATGTCGCAGGCAGTTCTTTCAGGCAATCGACGAACACGACGATCACCGCGCCGAACAAAGCCGGGCGCAGCAGCGGCAGATGAACGCGGCGCAGCGTGCGCAACCGTGATGCGCCGACGCTGCGCGCGCTGTCGTCGTAATCGACCGGCACGCGGTCGAAGCCGGCCTTGATGAAGCCAGTCGGGACGGCGAGAAAGCGGATCACATAAGCGAGCACGACGGCGGCGCCCGAGCCGATCATCACGAGGCCGGGCGACGCGTAGCCGAGCCATGCTGCGAGCCTGTTCAGCGCGCCGTCGATCGCCAGCACCGGCGTCAGAAGGCCGAGCGCCAGCACGAGGCCGGGCAGGGCGTAGCCGGTCTGCGCGACGGCCGCCACGAGCGTGGTCCACGCGGTTTTGCGCCAGCGCTGCGCCAGCAGCACGACGAGCCCGAGTAACAACGCGACGATCGTGGCAATGGCGGCGAACAGCAGCGAATGCCCTGCGTCGCGCCACAGCGCCGCACCGCCTTGGATAAATAGCCCGCGCCGCAAACTTTCGCGCGCCAGATAAGACAGCGGAACGACGAAGCCGAGCAAAACCGGCGCAAGGCACGAGATCAGAACCACGCTGCTGCGCCAGCCATGCAGCGAGATGCGAGGCGTCAACCGCGGACTCTCCGACGACAGTTCTGCATCGCGCCGGCCGCGGCGTTCAATGACGAACAACAGCGCGACGATCACGAGCATGAACACGGACAACTGCGCTGCGCCCGACAGGCTTCCGCGATTGAGCCACGTCGTGAAAATCGAAACCGTCAGCGTCCGGACGCCGAGATATTCGGATGCGCCGATGTCGTTTAACGTTTCCAGCGACACCAACGCGAGGCCGACTGCCAGTGCCGGTCGCGCCATCGGCAGCGAGAC
>JANMAN010000761.1:0-11138 GCA_031359885.1 Tardiphaga sp.
ACGAGATGTTTGTAGCGCTCGTCCTCGGGATTCACCGCAACCGCGCTGTCGCCGAGCATCGTCTCGGGCCGCGTCGTCGCGACGACGATATAGGTCGCGGGATTTTCCGGATCGAAGGTGACGCCTTCCAGCGGATAGCGCAGATGCCACAAACTGCCTTTAACCTCGATCTGCTGTACTTCGAGATCGGAAATCGCGGTGAGCAATTTCGGATCCCAATTCACAAGGCGCTTGTCCTTGTAGATCAGCCCCTGCGCGTGCAGTTCGACGAAGACCTTCACGACGGCGCGCGATAGCCCCTCGTCCATCGTGAAGCGTTCGCGATCCCAGTCGCAGGACGCGCCGAGGCGCTTGAGCTGATTGATGATAAGGCCGCCGCTTTCGGCCTTCCACTGCCAGACACGTTCGAGAAATTTCTCGCGCCCCATCTCGCGACGACCGGGCTCTTTACGCTCCGTCAGTTGCCGCTCGACGACCATCTGCGTCGCGATGCCGGCATGGTCCATGCCGGGTTGCCACAGCACGTCGCGGCCGCGCATGCGCTCGAAGCGGCACAGCACGTCCTGCAACGTATTGTTCAGCGCGTGGCCGATGTGCAGCGATCCGGTCACGTTTGGCGGCGGGATCATGATCGTGAACGGCTCGGCGTCGCGACGCTCGGGGCGACCAGCCTTGAACGCGCCGGCGGTCGCCCACGCGGCGGCCATGCGGGCTTCGATGTCGGCGGGCTGATAGGTCTTTTCGATCATGACGCGGCAATCACTCAGCGGCGCAAAGCGCTCGGGTGCGAGGAGGACTGTGGGGTTTTACAAATTAGGGCGCGCGCGGCAAGTCGATGCGCGCCTCAGGTCCGGCGAAAGCCAAAGATCAGCGGCCGCGCGACACCCGCTCGATTTCGGCTTTGACGATGCGCTCGACCAGCCCCGGCAGATTGTCGTCCAGCCAGGTTTTCAGCATCGGGCGCAGCATTTCCTTGACGAGGTCTTCCAGCGTGCGCGCGTTGTTGCTGAGCACGGTGTTGGCGAGCGAATTGAACGCCGATTCGACCGCGGAGACGGTCGAGCGCGACAAAATGTTCGGTCCCAACGCAGCCATCGGATCGGCGGCGTGCGGTGCATCAAACGACGGCTGCCGGGATCGCGCGCTCTCGCTGAATTCGAGATCGTCCTGCGGATCGACCTTGCGAAACGGATTAGGTGCGGAATCGGGCAGCGCCATATCGTCCGTCAGCTCGAACACATCCAGGTCCGGCGACGACGACTGAGCATCCGGCTCCGGCGTCGGCGAATCGAAGCCGGCGAGCATCGCATCGATGTCGTCCTGGCTGTTGCCCGCTGCGGGTGCGGGCGCGGGTTTCGCCGCCACTGGCGTCGGGCGCATCGGTGCCGCGGCGGCCGTCGGCGTTTTGGCAGCGACGACCTGGGGCTTCGGCGGTTCTGTCTTGACGGCTTCTGGCTTCATCGCGGCAGTCTTCGATGATTCAGTCTTCGGCAACTCGACCTTGGATGGCTCGACCTTCGTGTCGGCGGCGGCAGGCTTGGCTTCGTCATCAGCAATGATGCGTCGAATCGAGGCCAGAATCTCCTCCATGGAGGGCTCCTGAACCTTCGCGGGTTGCGTCATAGCCGACTCCACATCATCCACGCGATCATTTGCGCTTTGCTCGCATGACAGATTTGACCGATTTCGGATTCGAAGGCGTCGATTTTCATCGTCCGCTCCCGACTTGTCCCCAGATCACGTGCCGACGATTGGCGGCGGCGCTGCGAATCGCCTGACGCCTCCTGAAAAGAGTAAGACATCACGGCATTGATCGGAAGGTGTGTTGTCTCGCCGGCCGTGCGATTAGCGGCCGTCCGGGATGCGCGTGCCGGCCCAGCTATCGCGCACCTGATGATAGTGCACGCTCGGATCGTAAATGGTGGTGCTCAACCCGAGCACGCGCGGCGACAACCGGCCGATTGCGCTCAGCACCGAATAGGATGCGACCACGCGATCATGTTGCGCGACGACCAGCGAGTTGCGCGCGTTGACCAGCGTTTGCTGCGCGTTCAACACGTCGAGCGTGGTGCGTTGGCCGGCCCTCGCCTCTTCGCGGACGCCGTTCAGCGCGATCTCGCTGGCCTGAACCTGCGCCTGCGCCGACGACACCTGCGCGCGCCCGGCCAACAACTGACCCCAGGCCTGCGCGACAGTCGCGCGGGTCTGATCGCGAGTCTGTTCGAGCACGAGGCGCTGCTGCGCCAGATTTTCCTTCGACTGACGGATCAGGGCGTATTCGCCGCCGCCCTGATAGATCGGCACCGACAATTGCGCGATGGCCGAGCCGATGAACTGCTTCGGCGTCGAGATGCTTTGCTCGTAACCCTGCTGCGCGCTTGCCTGCAAGGTCAGGGTCGGAAACAGCGCGCCTTCATTGACCTTGACGGTCAGAAAGCTGACATCGATCCCGAACATCGCCGCAGTGACGTTGGGATTTTCGACCAGTCCGAGATTGGTGGCTGTCGCCAGGGATGTCGGCAGAAAACGGTCGACCGGCGAACCCGGCTGCAGCGCGTTCGGTTCGATGCCGATGATTCGGCGGAAGTTCGCGCGCGTCGTCGCCAGATTGGATTCGGCGTTCAATTGCGTGGTCCGGCCGGCGGCCAATTGAGCCTCGGATTGCGCGACGTCGGTCCGCGTCACCTCGCCGACGCTGAATCGATCGCGGGTCTGCTTCAACGTCTGTTCGAGCACGCGCGTATTGCTGCGCTGAACCTCGACGATGGCCGCGTCACGAAGATAATCCATGTAGATGGTCGCAGCCGCGAGCAGAACGGTCTGCTCGAGCACCCGCAACCCTTCGCGCGCGGACGAAACCTGGCTCTCGGCCGTCCGTGTCCGGTTCGCCGTCTGGAAGCCGTTGAAAAGCGTCTGGCTCGCCGTGACGCCGACGGCGCGCGGGGTCTGCGTCCCGCGCAAATTGACGGATTGACCGAGCGAAATCGCGTTCAGATCGGTGTATTGATAGCCGCCGCTTGCAGTGACCGACACGCGTGGACGATAGCCCGACAGCGCTTGCGGCACATTCTCATCGGTGGATCGGACCGACGCGCGCTGGGCATTCAATTGCGGATTGGTCTGATAGGCGCGAACCAGCGCAGCCTCGATCGTATCGGCGTTCACCGAGGCCGATCCAAGGGCGATCGACAACGCTGTCGATGTAAATCCTGCCCAGATTCTCACGCCACGCATTGCCGCAGTCCCAATCTTGCCAGCACCCGGCCGAATGCCGCTGATTCGCGGTCAACTGGGCTTTACGGCCGTTAACGAGTCGCTAACACCCGACATCTTAGGCCGGTGGGGTCAAGAAGGAACCCCTCCGCCGTGTTGCGGAGCGGAAACTCCGGCGATGGGGCATCCGCGCCACACCCTGTGGGCGAACGAAGATTGGCAAGTGGCCGACGCCTTCAGAAAACGAAAACCGGGGGTCGTTCCAGGCCGGGCAAAACGGGAATCGTCGCGTCGAACAAGGCGCGGTCGCCGAAATCGTCGTGCGACCGGGTGACCATCACGGCGCGCTGCGGGCTCGTCGTCGCGAAGACGCCGACCAGCCGCCCGTTCGGCGCGAGCTGCCGATACAGGCCGGTCGGTGCGATCTCCGTAGCGCCGTCGATGATAATGACGTCATACGGCGCGTTGGCGACGCATCCCTCGGCCGGTTTCCCCGGCTCGACGACCACATTGCCGTATCCCAGCATCGCCAGGCTGGCGCCGACATCCGTGATATTTGTCGATTCGCTGTCCGTCGCGGTGACCTGACCGGCGAGGCGCGAAACGATGGCCGCGGCGTAACCGGTCGCGCAGCCGACCACGAGCACGTTGTCCGTCGCCGAGATGCCGACGGCTTGCAGCATGCGCGCGAGGACGACCGGCTGCATAATGTAGCGCTTGGCCGTACCGGCCGGGCTGACGTCGAGGTCCAAGTCGAGATAGGCCATTTTCCGCAGCGCCGGAGGCAAGAATGCCTCGCGGGGCACGGCGAGCATGGCGTCGAGGATGCGAATGTCTGTCACATCGCTCGGGCGAATTTGACCGTCGACCATCTTCTGGCGCGCGGTCGCGAAATCGGACATGGACGATCCTGTATCGGCAATGAGGTTGCCGCAGAACTAGCGCATGATCCGCCAAAACGTAAGCGCTTTGATCGCGCCGCTTTCGGCTTGAATGTCGATCGGCCTAGAGTTCGATGGGAACGGCAAGCCGCGCGATCAGGCTGACGACTTCATCGAGATGCGACGCGTCGTGCTCGTCGACGGCTTCCGCAAGCAGCGCGACGCATTCGTCGTCGCTGATCGCCTCTAGAGCGCGTCCGCCGAAGGCGAGCGAGGGTGACGGCATGTGGTGAATCGCTGCTGGCGTCATTGGCATCGCATCGTTCTCCTGGTTGAAAGGCTGGTTGCGCGTCGGTCGACGTAAGCTGGAACCGAAATGGGCCGATTTCGCGTCGGCGGCATGGCCGGTTCCTGCGAGAAAACCGGGCGACATATTTGCGATACCATGTTCGCCATTTCCCGCTTTCCAAGCGTCGATCGCTTTGTTATAGGCTGCGGCCTGCGAACAGACTGCGTCGCATCGTTCCCTGGTAGCTCAGTGGTAGAGCATTCGACTGTTAATCGAATGGTCGCTGGTTCGAATCCGGCCCGGGGAGCCAACATCTTGTCCTGCATCCTGCATAATGTCGTCGCCCGCTGCGCTGTCTCGGGAACTTTTATGCAAAATCCGGACCCGTTTGGACCGGAGGACGCCCGGCGCACCTATAAAATTCATGGCGCGTTAACCGACCGGCCCACTGACCAGTGGTCGGTACAAGTTTAGCGATCTTCGCAATCAGGCGACAAAAGCTTTCTGAGAGGGTGGCCCTAACAAGGAGCGCACCCATGAACGAACTCGAATTCAATCGCCTGCTCGAGGCCGTCAGCGACGCCTTTCAGGAGCGGCCGTTCGATTCGCTGTGGTCACCGCCGCTCGTCCCATCGGAGCCCGCCAACGACAACGAAATGGCGTGGCCGCTGATCCCGTTTCCGGATGGCTGGCACGCCTCCTGCTGATCTCGTCAACTCTGCCCGATTGGTTGCCTATCGGTTTGAGGCCGTATAAGAGTTCGGCCTTATGGGGCCACGTGGCGGAGTGGTTACGCAACGGTCTGCAAAACCGTGTACTCCGGTTCAATTCCGGACGTGGCCTCCAGAATCTCGCTCAAAAAAAACTCAACGCCGCCGACGAATGCGCCGGTCGTTCGTGACCGGCCCCGCATAGGGCGGCGTCGCGACCGAATTCGAGCGGTTGGTCACATAGCCGCGCGATTCCTGTAGTCGCCGCTGATAACCCGGCGAGTTCATGAAATTGCCGCCGCCGCCGCCGCGCGCCATGGCCGCATCAAGCGCGACGACCTCTCCGACGCCCGTCAGCCCAACGAGAATCAAAACCGTTTTCAGATATTTTTTCATCATGGCCTCTCGAGGTATCGCCCGATCGACAAGCGGGCGCATGATCGCATCGTTCCCAAACGCCTTGCTCTATGCCCGCTTCTTGCGGCGATAGTCGCGCTTCGGTTTCGGCTTCGGTGCCAATTCCGGAATGCTCGCTTGCGCGTCGCGATAGGTCGCCAGCATGCGCTCGAAACTCTCGATCAGCGTCGCCTCGATTTCAGGTTTGCGCTCCAAACTCGCGATCAACATCGCGGCGGCTTCCAGCGTCGAGAGCCCGTCGCGGCGCGGTTCGCGGCGCAGCTTGCCGTAGCGCGACGGCTGGGCCGGATCGAGAATGACGCGGCGGCATTTCAGCATCCACGCATTGCGCCACCACAGCGCCTTTGCCTGGCTCCAAGTGCCGTCGAGCACGATCACGCCCTGCAAATCCTTCAGGATGCCGCGCTGGTTCTCCTCGAGCTGGCCTTTCTTGTCGATCGCGACGATATCGCGGTCGGTCTCCAGATCGGCCACCTTGGCCGAGCCCAGATAGAGGATCGCCCAACGCTGCGGATCGACCTCGCGGCCGAGGATTTTCGACAGGCTCGGCCATGACAGCCCCACCTTGACCAGTGAATTCGTGAAATGCAGCGCGGCGACGCGCGCGGTCGCCAGCAGCCGGTCCTGCTCCTGCGGATGTTGCAAGATCAGCAGCGAAATCTTGTTGTCGATCGGCACGATGCTGTCGCAGATGCACAGCGGCTCCGGCTTATGGCAGCGCGGGCATTCCGGGATCGGCTCGATGTCGGTGGGGGCGGAGGTCTGTGTCATGCGCCGTGATACGCCGCGCGGCCGCAACCTTCAACAAGCTTGGGCTTATTCGCGTGAGGTGAGCGCCCTACTCTGCCGGCGCTGTGATCACCGCCGGTTCGCGCCGCCAGCGCCGCCGCAGCCGGTCGATCAGAAGATAGATCACCGGCGTCGTGTAAAGCGTCAAGATTTGCGACACGAACAGCCCGCCGATGATGGTGATGCCGAGCGGACGGCGCAATTCCGTGCCGGGGCCGGTTGCGATCACCAGCGGAATGCCCGCGAACAGTGCGGCCAGCGTCGTCATCAGGATCGGCCGGAACCGGGCGCTGCACGCCTCGAAGATCGCATCCGCCGAGGACATGCCGCGATTGCGCTCCGCGTCGAGCGCGAAATCCACCATCATGATTCCGTTTTTCTTGACGATGCCGATCAGCAGAATGATGCCGACGAAGGCGATCACGGTCAGCGGCGTGTTGGTGACCTGCAGCGCCAGCAGCGCGCCGAGCCCGGCCGACGGCAGCGTCGAAATGATCGTCAGCGGATGCGCCAGGCTCTCGTAGAGAACGCCGAGCACGATATACATCGCGATCAACGCGCCGAGGATCAGCAATGGCTGCCGGCCGCTGGTCTTGGCGAAGTCCGCCGCGTTGCCGTCGAAACCGCCGCGGATGCCTTCCGGCAAATGCAGCTCGTCGACGGCGCGTTGGATGTCGGCGGTTGCGGTCTGCAACTGGACGCCCGGCGACAGATTGAACGACACGGTCGTCGAGGGGAATCCTTGCGAATGATAGACCCCGAGCGGCGCGGTGCCGCGCTCCATCTTGACGAGGGCCGACAGCGGCACCTGGGTGCCATCCGCGCCGGCGACGAAGACGCGCTGTAAATCGGAGGGATCGTTCTGGAATTTCGCGTCGATCTCCAGCACCACTTTGTACTGGTTGCGCTGGGTGTAGATCGTCGAAATCTGACGCTGCGAAAATGCGTTGTTCAACGCGTTGTCGATGCTCTGCACGCTGACGCCGAGGCTCGCCGCCGTCTTGCGATCGATCGTCAGATTGAGCTGCAATCCGCCGGGATCGCGGTCGCTCGAAATGTCGGTAATCCCAGCAATGCTTTCCATCCGCTTGCCAACAATCGGGGCCCATTTCTGCAACAGGCTAAGGTCGGTCGACGTCAGCGTATATTGATAGTCGCTGTCGCTTTGCCGGCCGCCGGCGCGGATGTCCTGCGCGGCAAACATGAACAGGCTGATGCCCGGCACCACGGCCAAACTGCGTCGCAGCCGGTTGATGACCATCTCGGTCGACACATTGCCGTCGCGCTCGGTCGTGGGCTTCAGGCTGATGAACATGCGGCCGCGGTTGGCGCCGCCGCCACCTGGCCCGCCGCTCCCGCCGAGCGACGAGCCGACGCTTGCGACCGCCTGATCCGCCAGCACGATGTCGGCGATGCGCTGTTGCAGGCCGAGCATCGACTGAAACGATACGTCCGCCGACGCCCGCGTGCCGCCGATGATGAAACCGGAATCGTCTGTCGGGAAATAGCCCTTCGGCGTCTTGATGTAGAGAAACACCGTCAGCGCGATGGTCGCGAAGAACACGATCAGCGTGAGAAACGGAAATCCCAACACGCTCCGCAGCGTGCGCTCGTAGACACGAACGATGCGCGACAGCGAGCCTTCGACGAGACGGTCGAACCAGGTCGCGGTGCTGGACGTCGCGCTCTTGATGTAATGCGCGCAGATCATCGGCGTGACCGTCAGCGAGACGACGGTCGACACCACGATCGCGAACGTCAGCGTCAGCGAAAATTCGCGCAGCAGCCGCCCGACGATGCCGTCCATGAGGATCAACGGCGTGAAGGCTGCGATCAGCGACAGGCTGATCGACACCACGGTAAATCCGATTTGTTTGGCACCTTCGAGCGCCGCTTCGAACGGCTTCATGCCGTGTTCGAGATTGCGGTACATGTTCTCGATCATCACGATCGCATCGTCGACGACGAAGCCGACCGAGATCGCGAGCGCCATCAGCGTCAGATTGTTGATCGAGAATCCGGCGAGCCACATACCGGCGCAGGTGCCGGCGAGCGCCAGCGGCACAGAAATCCCGGCCGCGACGGTCGGTACGCCGCGCCGCAGAAAGACGAATACGACGACCATTACCAGCAGCGCCGTCGCGCCCAGCGTCCATTCCATATCCTCGACGCTGGCGCGGATGGTGCCGGTGCGATCCGTGAGGATCGATACCTCGACGCTGGCGGGAATGAGCTTCTTGATCTCGGGGATCAGCGCCCTCACCCGGTCCACCGTGTCGATGACGTTGGCGTCGCCCTGCTTGGTGATCTGGATCAGCACCGCCGGCTGCTTGTTGAACCACGCGATCGAGCGGCTGTTGCGGGTCGCGTCTTCGACCACCGCGACATCGGACAATCGCAGGAAGTTGCCGTTCATGCCCTTGATGACGATCTCGCTCAATTCCGCCGCGGTTCGCATCTGCGGATTGACGGACAGGGTTTCGCTCTGCCGCCCGCCGTCGAAGATGCCGACAGGGCCGAGCGGATTGGCGTTGATGATGGCGTTGCGCACGTCGTCGGTGGCGATGCCGGCATTCGACAACGCGACCGGGTTCAGCGCAATGCGCACCGCCGGCTGGTCCGCGCCGGACACGTTGACCTCGCCGACGCCGGGCACCTGCGAGATGCGCTGCAACAGCACTGTGTCGGCGACGTCGTAGATTGCCTTCGACGGCATCGTCTTCGACGTCAGCGCCAGAATGAACACCGGCGCGGCCGACGGGTTGGCCTTGCGGAATTGCGGCAGCGTCGGCAGATCGGTCGGCAGATCGGCGAGCGAGGCGTTGATCGCCGCCTGAACGTCGCGCGCGGCTTTGTCGATGTCGCGGCCGATCGCGAACTGCAACTGGATGCTGGTCGATCCGAGCGAACTGGTCGATGTGATCTGATCGACGCCGGCGATGACGCCGAGGCGTTTTTCGAGCGGGGCCGCGACCGTCGCGGCCATCACGGACGGGTCGGCGCCGGGCCGCGACGCGGAGACGCGGATCGACGGAAAATCGACGTTCGGAACCGACGCGACCGGCAGGAACAAATACGCCACGAGCCCGACCAGAAACAGGCCGATCGCCAGCAAGATCGTGCCGACCGGCCTGCGAATGAACGGTTCGGAAATCGACGCCATCAGGGCGCACTCGCGGGAGCGACTTTTTGCGGCGACGGCTTCTCGAAGCGGCGGTTGATGCGGTCGAGTGCGAGGTAAATCACGGGCGTCGTGTAGAGCGTCAGCAACTGGCTCAGCACCAGACCGCCGATGATCGAGACGCCGAGCGGAAATCGCAGTTCCGAGCCGGTGCCGCTTTCGAGCGCCAACGGCAGCGCGCCGAACAGCGCCGCCAACGTCGTCATCATGATCGGCCGAAACCGCAGCAGGCAGGCTTGGACGATGGCCTCCTCCGGCGCCATGCCGCCATTGCGTTCGGCGTCGAGCGCAAAGTCGATCATCATGATCGCGTTTTTCTTGACGATGCCCATCAGCAGAATGATTCCGATCAACCCGATGACCGACAGATCTTGCCCGCACAGCATCAGAGCCACGATCGCGCCAACCCCGGCGGAGGGTAGCGTCGAGAGAATGGTGATCGGATGGACGAAGCTCTCATAGAGCACGCCGAGCACGATGTAGATCGTCACCAATGCAGCCAGGATCAGCCAGGGTTGACCGGCAAGCGACTTCGAGAATTCCGCGGCGTCGCCCGAATACAGCCCGGCGATTCCGGCCGGCATGCCGATCCGCGTCTCGATCTCTTTCAGCGCCTGCACGGCATCGCCGAGCGCCGCGCCCGGTGCGAGGTTGTAGCTCAACGAGACCGCCGGAAATTGCGCCTGATGCGAGATCGCGAGCGGCGCGGTGGTGCGCTTCAATTCGGCCACCGCGGAGATCGGCACCTGCTCATCGCCCGTGCCGGGCACGTAAAGTTTGGACAGAATGTTCGGGTCGCGCTGGTTCTCCGGCAGCGCTTCCAGCACCACGCGATACTGGTTGGACTGGCCGTAGATCGTCGATATCTGGCGTTGCGCAAAGGCGTCGTTCAACGTGTCGGTGATCGCCTGAAGATTGACCCCGAGTTGTCCGGCGCGTTGCCGATTGACGTCGAGCGCTGCGCGCAAGCCGCCGTCCTGCGCTTCGGACGAGACGTCGCGGAACCGAGCGTCTTTCCGCAATTCGGCGACGAGTTTGCCGGCCCATAGCGACACTTGCTTCGCGTCGGTGCCGGTCAGCGTATATTGATATTGCGAGCGGCTCGCCTGCGTCGAAATCTGGATGTCCTGCACCGGCTGGAAATAAACCGTCATGCCGGGAATGCCGGCGACGCGCTCTTTCAACCGTTCGATGACGCTGACGATATCGAGGGTCCGTTCGCCCTTCGGCCGCAACGACAGCACCAGACGTCCGACGTTCGGCGTCGGATTAACCGCGCCCGCGCCGATGACCGAGACGACGCCGGTCACTTCAGGGTCGGCCTGAATCGCCGCCGCCGTCGCGGTCTGCCGCGCCTGCATCTCCGCGAAGGAGACATCCGCGCCCGCCTCCGTCACCGCAATGATGGACGCCGTGTCCTGCAACGGCAGAAAGCCCTTCGGCGCGATGATATAGAGCGCGATCGTGGCGGCGATGGTGATGAACGTCACCACCAGCGTCGCGGGCTGATGCCTGAGCACCATCAGAAGCGTGCGGTGATACAGCGCGACCATGCGGTCGATGAAGCGGCTCGCCGCCGCCAGCCCCGGCACCTGGAATTCCTCGTGCATCGGCTTCAAACGCCGCGAGCACATCATCGGCGTCAGCGTCAGCGAGAC
>JANMAN010000787.1:0-4635 GCA_031359885.1 Tardiphaga sp.
CCTCACCCCAGCCCTCTCCCTGAGGGAGAGGGAGTTGGTCATTCCTTCACCGCCCCCGTCATCGCGCTCACGTAGTGCTCGACGAAGAACGCATACAGGATCACCAGAGGCAGCGAGCCCACCAGCGCGCCGGCCATCAACGATCCCCATTTGTAGATGTCGCCGTCGACGAACTCGTTGACGATCGCAACCGGCACGGTCTTGTTCTGCGTCGATTGCAAGAACGTCAGCGCGTAGATGAACTCGTTCCAGCACAGCGTGAACGAGAAGATGAACGCCGAAATCAGCCCCGGCACCGCCAACGGCACGACGATGCGCGTGAGAATCTGCCAGCGCGACGCGCCGTCGATCAGAGCGCATTCTTCCAGCTCGAACGGGATCGTCTTGAAATAACCCATCAGCAGCCAGGTCGAGAACGGGATCAGCAGCGTCGGGTAAACCAAAATCAGCGACAGCGGCGAGTCGAACAGGCCGTAAGCCTGAATCACCGACGCCAGCGGGATGAACAGGATCGACGGCGGCACCAGATACGCCATGAAGATCGCGGCACCGACGGCTTCCGAGCCGCGAAACCGCAAGCGCACGATCGCATACGCGGCCAATACCGACGCTGCGATCGACAGTGTCGTCGCAGCGGCGGCGACATACATCGTGTTCCACAGCCAACGCGGATATTGCGTTTCGAACAGAAGCTTCGAGATATGCTTGAAGGTCGGCTTGATGACCCAGAACGGATTGTACCGCTCCATGTCGATCAGTTGCTCGTCAGGTTTGATCGAGGTCAGCGCCATCCAGTAAAACGGGAACAACAGCACGACGAGGATCACGAACAGCGGGATGTAGAGCGTGACCACGCGTCGCGGCAGCGACTCGAGATAGCTCATGCCGTCGCTGTTGTCGTCCTTCGATTGCACCGCGGCGACCGCGAGGCGTGTGTCTGCTGTTTGGTCAGTCATTGTCAGAACCTTGCTGCCATTTGCGGCGCTGCATGCCGAACCACGAGATCGAAATCGCGGCGAGCAGGAACGGGATCATGGCCGTCGCGATGGCCGCGCCTTCGCCGAGCCGGCCGGACAGAATGCCGCGCTGATAGCTCAGCGTCGCCATCAGATGCGTCGAGTTGACCGGACCGCCACGCGTCAAAGCCCAGATCAACTGGAAATCCGTGAAGGTGAACAACACCGAGAACGTCATCACGACGGCGATGATCGGCGTCAACAGCGGATAGGTGATGAAGCGGAAGCGCTGCCAGCTTGTTGCGCCGTCGAGCACCGCTGCCTCGTAGAGCGAGGGCGACACCGTCTGCAAACCGGCGAGCAGCGTGATCGCGACAAACGGCACGCCACGCCAGATGTTAGCGAAGATGACGCTGCCACGCGCAATGTTGGCATCGCCGAGAAAATTGATGTTGTGGTCGATCAGGCCCATTTTGATGAGCGACCACGAGATGATCGAAAACTGGGAATCGTAGATCCACCAGAACGCGATCGCCGACAGCACGGTCGGCACGATGAACGGCACCAGCACGGCGGCGCGGATCATTGCCTTGAACGGCATGTGGCGGTTCAGCAGCAGCGCGAGATAAAGTCCGACCGCGAATTTGATGGCGCTGGCGACGATCGTATAAAGAAGCGTGTTGAACACGGAGAGCCAGAACACGCTGTCGCTCCACAGCCAGTCGTAATTCTCCACGCCGACGAAGACTCCGTCGCGGCCGATGCGCGCATCGGTGAAGCTCATCCAGACGCCGAGAAACAGGGGATAAGCAAGAAACAGGATGAGGAACGCTGCCGCCGGCAGCATGAACCACATCGCCAGCCAGTTGCGGTTGACCCAGAGTCGCTGCCACGGCGTCGCGACGGGCCGGTGTTGCGCCACGCGCGGCATCGAGGTCGGGATGGTCGTCATCGCGTGGCTCCGCTTGTCATATCCATCACCCGAATTCGTCGTTGCGAGCGTGGCCACCGGATCGCGTTTGCCGATCCGGTGGCCAAGCGAAGCAATCCAGTCTTGCTCAAGAGACAGCTGGATTGCTTCGTCGACAGTGATCCTCGCAAGCGACGATCACTCACTCCTCGCAATGACGGCTCGGATGCCGTCCGTTCGTCAATCCGACACTACGCCCTGAAGATGCGTTTGGCGGATCGCTCCGCCGACGCCATCGCCCCTTTCAGGTCTTCACGGCCGGTGCAATAGTTCGCATACATGTCGACGAGGACGAAGTCGGCGATGGCCGCCGCCGCGTTCTCGCTCATCGGGGCTTCGCCGGCCGGGGTCGACGCCGTCGTCGCCACGTCGCGATACGGCGTGTTCTTCGGGTCCGCCGTCCAGACCGGGTTCTTCTCAAAGGCCAACTGGAACGGCGACAGATAGCCCTGCGCCGCCTCGACCCACGGGTTGAACTGCTCCGGCTCCATCATGAAAGCGGTGAACGCTTTGCACGCCTGCGGAAATTTGGTGAAGGTGAAGATCAGAATCGGGAAACCAAGGTGCAATTCGCGCCGTTTGCCGTCCGCGCCCTTCGGCAGATGCGCGTGGTTCATGTCTTCGGCGATCTGCGGCGCTTCTTTTTTCGCCGTGACATAGACGGAGATGCCGTTCGTCGTCAGATGCAACTGGCCGGCCAGGAAGGCCTTGTTGTTCGACGAGTCGTTCCACGACGCTGTGCCGGGAATGAAGTTGTCGTACAGCACCTTGACGTATTCGAGCGACTTGGCGGTCTCGGGCGAATTGATGGCGACCTTGTTGTCCTTGTCGATCAGCTTGCCGCCATGCGCCCACAACGCCCAGTGAATCCAGCCATTCGCATCGCCTGACGCATGACCCAGCGCCATGCCGGCCGGCGTGCCGTTCTTGTTGAGACCCTTCACAAGATCCTGGAAGCCTGCGAGGTCATCAGGGAAGGTCTTGTGCCCGGCCTTCTCGGCGGCGGCGACGCGGTAATTGACGAGGCCGCCGGTCGCGGCGACCGGCACACCGATCCATTTGCCGTTGAACTTGCCGTATTGCTCGCCGGAATTGGCCCAGCCGCCGTTCTTCTTGCCGAGGTAATCGGCGACGTCGGTGACGTCCATGCACTTGCTCGGGAACAGGAACGGCAGCGAATACAGCCCCCACACCATGTCGAGCCCCTGCCCGGTGTTGGCGGCGACGGACGCCTTGGGCTGGATGTCGTCATAGGATTCGTTGGAGACCGTGATGGTCACGCCGGTCGCCTTCTGGAAGGCGTCGACGATCTTCATGAAGGCGACGTCTTCGGCCTCGACGAAGCGCTTCCAGCGCAGCAGATTGATCTTGGCGCCCGCTTCGGGCTTCCACGGCGAGGCCTGCGCCCACGCTTTCGCATGGCCGAGCAATTGGTCGGCGGACATCGTCGCGGCAGCCGCCAGCGTGATCGCGCCGCCCTTGAGCAAAGATCGTCGGTCCGGAATAAAGCCAGTCATTGTGCGTCGTCTCCCTGTAAGAATTGGCTCGTTGATCGGCCAATTATTTCTGCAAAAAATCGTCAGTCCGGGTTGCGTCAGGCAAGTCGGCCAAATCGACGATCGGCGCAACTGCCCACTCAGAATGGCGAGGTGTTTTCTCGTCTACAATCGCTTGCCGGTATCCTTGTCGAACAGATGCGCCGCGCTCGCGCGCGGCTTCAGATGAATCGTGTCGCCCGGCGAAACGCTGCGGCGATCGCGGAAGATCGCGATGATGTCCTGCGTGCCGATGCGCGCGACGATCTGGGTTTCCGATCCGGTCGGCTCGATGACGACGACCTGGGCGTCGATTCCGTCGCCGCCGGTGCCGAATTCGAGATGCTCGGGCCTGATACCGTAAATGACCGCCTGCCCGTCATGGCCGTGCGGCGCGGTGGCGATCGGCAACCGCGCGCCGTTCGCCGTCTCGACCCAGTGAGAGGCCGAACCGTTGCTGCCGCTCATCACCAGCTTGCCTTCGAGGAAATTCATCGCAGGCGAGCCGATGAAGCCGGCGACGAATTTATTGTTCGGGCGATCGTAGAGTTCCAGCGGCGCGCCCATCTGCTCGACGATGCCGTCCTGCATCACCACGATCTGATCGGCCATGGTCATGGCTTCGATCTGGTCGTGCGTGACGTAGACGGTCGTGGTTTTGAGCCGCTGATGCAACTCCTTGATTTCGGTGCGCATCGCGACGCGCAGCTTGGCATCGAGGTTCGACAGCGGTTCGTCGAACAAGAACACCTGCGGATCGCGAACGATGGCGCGGCCCATCGCGACGCGCTGGCGCTGGCCGCCGGACAATTGGCGTGGATAACGCTCCAGAAGTTTGGTGAGATCGAGAATGTCGGCGGCGCGATCGACCTTGGTTTTGATCTCGGAGGCGTCCGCACCGCGCAGCTTCAGCGAGAAGCCCATGTTCTGCGCGACCGTCATATGCGGATACAGCGCATAGTTCTGGAACACCATCGCGATGTCGCGCTCTTTCGGCTGCACTTCGTTGACGACGCGGTCGCCGATCGAAATCGTGCCAGACGTAATCTTTTCCAGACCGGCGAGCATGCGCAGCAGCGTGGATTTGCCGCAACCGCTGGGGCCGACAAGCACGACGAACTGACCGTCCTCGATCGGGACGGACACGCCATGCAACACTTCAAAGCCGCCAAAC
>JANMAN010000035.1:0-3685 GCA_031359885.1 Tardiphaga sp.
ATCGGTTTCGGAACCGGCCTTGCGCTCGGCGCCTTCGCGTACAGCGGCTCGTATGGTGGTTACGGCTACGGTAGCCCGGGCTCTTACGGCAACCAGTATTAAGACGATGACGCTGACGAAGGCGTCGTAGCAGTGGCCCCCGGTGGAGACGATGCGGCGTCCTGCGCAGCTCGTTTCAGGTCTTACGACCCGCGGAGCGGCACGTATCTGGCCTATGACGGCCGTCGGTATGCCTGCCCATAAATGGCAGCCTGAATAACGATCGGATCGGGCGGCGCACGCAGCGCCGCCCGATCTCTTTGTGCGGCGAGAGTTGAGCAAAGACTTGAGCAAGACTTGAGTATGGGTCGTTTGCTTCGGTAAAGATAAGGTTCGCGCAACAGCGCGTCGTGGAACAGTCTCGTGGACATGTTGAATAAGCCGACCGCCGCCGCCCCGTTACATCCGAACGAAGCCGAGCGCCTCCACGCCTTGCGCTCCTACGATATTCTCGACACGGCGGTCGAGCCGGCTTTCGACGACATCACGCGGATCGCAAGCTACGTCTGCGATGCGCCGGTCTCCAGCATCACCTTCATCGATGAATGTCGCCAGTGGTATAAGTCGGAGGTCGGGATCGGCGTCCGCGAAACGCCGCTCGGTGGATCGCTGTGCGCCCACGCGATCCTCGAACAGGGCTTTGTCGAAGTGGCCGACGCGACGCTGGATTCGCGTTTTTCCTGCAACCCGTTCGTGGTCGGCCAACCCCTGGTGCGCTTTTACGCCGGCGCGGTTTTGCGAACGCCGGACGGCCTGCCCTTGGGCACGGTGTGCGTCATCGATTTTAAACCCCGGCAGCTCTCGCAACAGCAACGAGACGTTCTCACCGCGCTGGCGCGACAGGTGATGGCGCAGATGGAATTGCGCCGTTCGCTGCTGGTCTCTGATCGGTTACAGCGCAACGTCAGCCGGTTGATGGCCGTGGCCGGGCACGACCTAAAGCAGCCGCTTCAGGTCATGGTGATGGCCATCGATCGCGTCCGCAACAAGCTGACGGATCCGAAGGATCGTGAGCGCCTCGGCCACGCCATCGATGCGGGCATGCGCATTGCCGAAGACCTCGATCAACTCGCCGAAATGTCGGCGCTGCAAACCGACAACGGACTGCCCCGGCTCACGACGTTCCCCATCGCCGACGTCTTCCAATCCATCGCGAACACATGGCGGATGCATGCCGATGCGAAGGGCTTGCGGCTGACGGTCATGCCGTGCTCGAGCCGGGTCGTCAGCGATCCCATGATGTTGCGCGCCATCGTCGGCAATCTCGTCGGGAACGCGATCAAATACACCGAGTCCGGCACCGTGCTGGTCGGCTGCCGCCGGCGCGGAAACGAACTGTCGATCGAGGTCCTGGATTCAGGCAAGGGCATTGCAGCCGAGCAGCACGGCGCTATCTTCAATGCGTTCCATCAGATCAATCCGGACAGCGAAGGGCTTGGGCTCGGTCTGTCCATCGTTCGGCGGACGGCTGAAGCGCTGGGTCACAAAGTCGACCTCAAATCCAGCATCGGTCACGGCACGCATTTCAGCGTTCGCGTCCCCTTGGCCCCTGCCCCTTAGCCGGCTTCGTTTTCCGTCGCGACCGAGCGCGCGCCGACGCCCCATTCGTTGTTGCCGCGCAGGAACGCCAACCACCCCCACGCCGCGCCGGCATGACGCAGCAATTGAAAGCTGAACGGCTCCAAGATGGCCGCCAGCAAAGCCGCGCCGAAATTCGCGTTGGTTCGCCCGCCGGTGATGCGCTTGTAGAGATGGATGCTCCACATGAACGCCAGGAAATCGGCAGCGATCTTGGCCGCGATCAATCCGCCGACGGACAATGCGACGAGGCCGTGGCCCGTCACGATCAACACCACCAACAGGAAAAAGGCGGTCAGGCCATAGATCGGCTGCAACGTGTCCATCGCCTTGATCGGCAACATGCGCGTGCCGAGCTGGCCGTAAAAGCCGTTGCCGGTCATGTCGCGATTCCAGAATTGGGTTTGCAAAAAGCCCGCAAACCAGCGGCGACGTTGTCGCAGGAATGCCGAGATGCGCGACGGCGCTTCGGTCCGCGCCAGTGCGCCGCCGACGATCGATAATGTCCAACCGAGATCATGATCGACGCTGTAGCGATGCATGCGATGCGTCAGTTCGTAATCTTCGACGAGGCATTCTGCATCGAAGCCGCCGACTGCAATCAAAGGCTCGCGGCGAAACGCTGCGAATGCGCCGGAGATCAGCAGCAGGCTGTTGATCCGCATCCACGCAAAACGCGAAATGACATTGCGGATGTATTCGTAGGTCTGGAAGAATTCCATCGCGCGGCCCGTTGGGCTCGTATCGCAGAACGGCACCAAGATTCCGCCGGCGGCGACGAGCTTCGGATCGCGAGCAAAGGCGTCGCTGATGTTTTCCAATGCGCCGTCCTGCAAAAACGTGTCGGCATCGAGTGTCACCACGATGTCGGTGTTCATCTTCAACAGTGCGGCATTCAGCGCCTGCGCCTTGCCCATGCGCGGCAATTGCAGCCAGCGCAGCATCGGATGCGACGTGCTGGCGTGTGTCGCCGTCAGGTCGTAACGATCGGCCAGCATCCATGCCGTATCGTCCGTCGATCCGTCGTCGGCGATCAAGATCAAATCGGGCTGAACGGATTGCGCGAAAATAGCGTCGAGCGTGGCTGGGATATGCAGCACCTCGTTATAGCAAGCGATCACGATGCCGATCGTCGGTCGTGGCAGTTGCGTCGTAGTCGATGGTGTTGGCAACGCATGACGCAGCGGCCAGGTCTGCCAGGCCACCATGGACATCAGCATGGTGTCGTAGAGGATGTAAACGATGCCGGCCGACCACGCCCAGATGTTGTTCAGCCATAACGCGCGCCCGAACAACAGCGCCCACACGCCGAGCATCGCCAGATAGATCATCAGGCTCCACAGCGGCATGGGACGCGGCGTCACGCGCGGTGATGCGGCGTCGAATGCCGCGCGGAGGGACAAGGTCATGCCAGCATCGATCGCGAAGGGTCCGTTGCGTGAGGGCTCAAGCCAGCTACGTGGTCGCATCTATTTGGTTGTAGGCTGCGACCTGATAATGCGTGTCGCGCAGTTTGCGGAACACAAAGACGTCATAGCCGCTCGAGCCAGCCGAAGGTAGACTGACGCAATGACCGATACAGCCGCACCACAGCCCATTCTGCGCTACACCAAGACGGCGATGATCCTGCACTGGTTGATCGCCTTGCTGATCGCGATCAACGTGGCCCTGATTTGGTCCGTCGGATTCTTGCCGGACGACACGATCAGGCCGGTGATCGATACCCACAAATCGACGGGCATCACGGTGCTGGGGCTCGTTCTGTTGCGGATTTTGTGGCGGTTCGCCAATCCGCCTCCGCCGTTGCCGGACGTCTATCCGCAATGGGAAAAGAAGACCTCGCATGTCGCTCACATCGCGCTCTATGCCCTGATCCTCGCTTTGCCGTTGTCGGGCTGGCTTCACGATTCGGCCTGGAAAGCGGCCGCTCAATTTCCGATGCAGTTATTCTACATGATCCCTTGGCCGCGGATTTCGTTCATCGCGAATATGGCGCCCGCCGCGAAAGAGCAGTTCCACGCGATCTCCGGCGCGGTCCATGTCTGGCTGTCCTATCTGCTCTACGCAC
>JANMAN010000048.1:0-2872 GCA_031359885.1 Tardiphaga sp.
GCGGGCGTCGCGCTGCCGGTCGCGGCGCGTGAGATCGATCCCGACCGCGTAGCCCCAGATATGATGTCGCGCATCGGCCGCTGGAATATCGCGGCCGCCGCGGCCGATCGCCACGACAAGCTCGACCTCGAATTCGAAATCGGATGTGAACGGCGGATATGGCACCTGCGCGCCATCCACAACGATGGCATCGCGCGGCTTCTGAAAGAAGAACGGCGGGTCGCGCTCGTCGGCTTCCTTCATCTCGCGGATATGGTCGAGGTAGTTGCGGCCGACGCAATAAATACGACGCACCGGAAACGATCCGCCCCCCTCGACCGGGACTTCCGTCGGATCGATGGCGGGCAACACGCGCTGCACGGCGGCGTTCACTTGGCTGCTCCCGCGGTCTGTCCGGTGTACCAATCGAGGATCTGCTCGCCGTTCCAGTGCACGACGCCCTCGAACTGATTGACGTAATCGTAGATCGCTTCGAGATATTTGATCCGGAACGGCTGACCCGAAATATAAGGATGGATCGCGATCGACATGATCTTCGGCCGCTCCGCGCTTTCCGCATAAAGCCTGTCGAAGCTGTCCTTCGCGCGGTTCAAAAGCTGCGTGCTCTCGTGATGCTGCACCATCATCATCGGGATATCGTTGAGCTCGACCGTATAAGGCAGCGTCGTCAGCGGCCCTTTGTCGGTGCGAATAACAGTGGGCTCATCGTCATAGACCCAGTCGCCGATATATTTGATGCCGGCTTCGGCGAGATATTCCGGCGTCTCCAAGGTTTGCGTCAGACCGGGTCCGAGCCAACCGACCGGACGCTTGCCGACGAACTTTTCGATCACGTTCAGCGAACGCTCGATCATCGCTTTCTGGTGGACTTCTTTGTGGATCGGCCCCTGCTCGTACGCATGGCCCATGAATTCCCAGCCGGCGTCCTTGGCCTGCTGCGCGACGCGCGGATAATCCTCGCAAACGCGCGCATTGATCGACAGCGTCGGAGCGATGCCGAGCTTTTTGTAGAGATCGAAGAACCGCCAGACGCCGACGCGCATGCCGTATTCATGCCAGCTCCAATTCGGCACATCCGGCAGTAGCGGAATGCCGGTCGGCGCCGGGATCACCTGCCGCGCCATCGGCTTGGCGATGTCCCAGACTTCCAGATTGACGATCGTCCAGATCACCATGCGCGCGCCACCGGGCAATTTTAGCTTCGGTCGATCGACGATAGCGGAATAGTCGCAACGCTCGCGCGGAAGCATGGGGCCGGTCATGATGAATACTTTTCAGATTGAGAATTTTGATGGGTCATGCGGCATCGCTCGCGGCTGGTACGAGCCCGTCGAGCTTCATCACTGCGTCGGTATTCATGACGAAACCGAACGCATTGCGGACGCAAGCAAGACCGGCCTCGTGCAGCGCCGGGCCGTCCATGCTGTCTACGCAGTCTTCGACCACGATCACCGCATAGTCGCGCACATTGGCAGCCGTCGTCGTTGCGAGCACGCAGGAATTGGTGTTTACGCCGGTGATCAGGAGTGTGTTGATGCCGTGCGAGCGCAGCACGAAATCAAGATCGGTGCCGAGGAAGCAGTCATAGCGCTTCTTGGTATTGACGACGAAATCCCGGTCGTCGAACAAGGCCGGCATCACCGTGCAGCCGGGGCCGCCGATGATATTGTGCCGCATCACATTCTTGCGGCTGGCGTCGGGATTGTCGGCACGGGTGCGCCAGAACGGATTGGCGCGAATTTCGTCCGCGTCGCGATACGACGTCACCTGGTGGACGATCGGAATATCGTTGTTGCGACACCAGTCGAACAACCGCTTGTTAGCAGCGATGATCCGCACCGCGACGTCCGGCGTGGTCGGCATCGTCGCGACGGACATGTCGAGATGGCCGCGATGCAGATCGATCGCGACGACGGCGGCCTTGATGTGATCGACGCCGAGATTCATGAAGCTCATACCAGCGGGTTGAAGGATGTTTTCAGCAATGCGCGCTGATCGATCTTGAAGACGTCCGCGAGCCAATCGGCGAGCACTTCCTGTCCAATGGTCGGATTGTCATGCTGGCAGTGCTCCGCACCGGTCTCGTCCGGATCGAGCACGCGCATCGTCGCATCGACGCCGTGCGCCTTGGCATAATCAAAAGTGCTTCGTGCAGTCGTCACTGTCAGCACGTCGTGGCCGCCATGCAGCACCAGATAGGGGCACGTCATGTGTTCGAGATGGCCCTTCAGCGTGAAGGGCTTCATCAACTCATGTGCATCGGCCATGGTCTTCGCGCCGAACACCCAGCGGATATGCATCGCCAAGCCGAAATCGTCGCCTTTCTGGCCCCACATGTCGTGCACGGACCACACAGCGCCATGCGAAATGGCGGCCGCCAGCCGATGCTCGTAGCAACCCGCGCGCGCGGCGTAATAACCCCCCATGCTAGAGCCGCACACGGCGATGCGCGACGCGTCGACATCGACTCGTCGCTCCAGCCAATCGACGCATTTGCCGATCGGCACTTCGCTATCGGCGCGCGTTACGACGCCGTGGCGGCGCAACGTCCCGCCCTGCCCCGGCCCATCGATCATCAGCACGGAAATGCCGCGTTGCAGGCAACCATGGGCCTGCATGAACCACATCTCGTCTTTGATCGAATCGAGCCCGCCCATGCAGATCAGCACCGGCAGCCGATCGCCTGGAAACGGCGCGCGGATGAAATAGCCACAGATCGGCTTGCCCGGCTCATAAGGTATCTCGACGACCTCTCCGGGCGGATTGAGGTGTCCGATGAATTTGTGCGAACACGCCTCCATCTTTTCGAAGGTCGGCAGGCGGCGCGGATCGTCGGGTTCCAGATGAAATTCAGCCTGCCGGTAATAATCGG
>JANMAN010000053.1:0-2750 GCA_031359885.1 Tardiphaga sp.
CCGACGACATCAAGGCCGCACCGTTCAAAGACGCCGCCTTCATGGTCGAGCGCGGCAGCCGCGTTCGTCGCGAGGTCGGCATCCCTGTCGGTGTGAGCTGGAATCTTGGCCTGCCCGCCGTGGCCGACCGTGTCATCCGAGACGAACTGATCGACCTCGTGTTTCTCGGACGCCCCGCATTGGCCAATCCCCATTGGCCGGTCTGGGCCGCGCGCGAACTCGCGCACGCCGACCCCTATTCGCTCGTGCCGGAAGACTGGTCGTGGTGGCTGCGCAACCGACCGGGGTCGGACGGATCACAAGGCTGGGGTCCGAGCAAAGCAGCCGCAACGACGTCGTGACGCTGCAACGCCTTTCATCGCGCTGCCTATTCTATCGACTTGCCGGTCGGTGGCAGGTTTGATTTGATCGAGGCGAGTAGAAGCGGTCAGGGCCCCGGCCCAGGACATTGCTCGGCAGATCCAAACCCAATCGTTTTCATTTTGGGATTGAGAGCCGGCCGCCGCGTTCTTCTTGGTCCTGTAAAACAATCGCGGTTGCTGCTTCCTCGTCCCGTCACACGGAGACATGCGCATGACCACGCACGCGAATGGCAGTTACGGGCTCGCCGAACTCGATCAGGAAAAACCTTCGGCGGCATCGGCGGCATCAAACACCGCGATGTCCCGCGCATCGACATGAGCCATTTCGAAGCCCGCAAACGCGAGATCGCCGATCAATTGTGGGACGCTTCGACGGAGATCGGATTTTTCCAGCTCGTCAATCACGGCATTCCGCAAGAGCAGATCGACGAAGCCTTCGCGATGACGGAGCGTTTCTTCGATCTGTCTCAGGAGGCAAAAGCAAAAATGCCCCTCGGCAAAGGCACCAATGCCGGCTGGGAATACAAAAGCCAGGTTCGCCCGTCCACCGGCACGGCGGACAATAAAGAATCCTATCAGATCACGCTGCCGCGCATGCAGAACCTATGGCCCGACAGCAATGAGCTGCCGGGCTTCAAGCGCACGATGCTTGCCTTCGAGCGCGCCAATTGGGCGCTCGGCATGAAGGTGCTGTCGGCGTTCGCGCTCAAGCTCGGTTTCGCGCCGGATTTCTTCACCGACGCGCATGATCCGCAGTCGACCGAATATCAGAGCACGCTGCGGCTATTACATTATCTGCCGATGACGGACGCCAAGCCCGAGGACTACACCGGTTGGCGTGCCGGCGCGCATACCGATTTCGATTGCCTGACGCTGCTGCATCAGCGCACCGGGCAAGGCGGCCTCCAACTTTGCCCCGGCAAGGAATCCGCCGAACTCGAATGGACCGATGTCGAGCCGCTACCCGGCGTCATCACCTGCAATATCGGCGACATGCTGCGGCGCTGGAGCGACGACAAACTGCTCTCGACGCTGCATCGCGTTCGCATGCCGCGTCACGACGAATATTTGGGCCCGCGGTATTCGCTGCCGTTCTTCTGTCAGGCCAACAAGGATGCGATGATCCAGGGGCCCGCCAAAACCTACGCGCCGATTTCGGCACATGATTATCTGCAGCAGCGCATCGCGGCAAATTTCGCGGGCTGATATCAATTGTCACGCGAACGATACGGCCGGAGCAGAGGTTCTGGCCGTATCGTTATGGTCGATGCAGTTTAATTACATAACAACTTCAAGTTGCTTAAATTCAGTGGTCTTCCTATGATCGCGCCGGATTGTTTGCCGGGTGGCCATCATGTGTGTGGATGTCATCAAATACTCTCTGCAAGTTTTGCTTGTTGGGCTCGCGACGCTCATCGGCTCTGCACGCGAAAGCTCAGCCCAAACGCCCGCTGCTCGTATCGACGAGGCATTGCAAAACATCACGACAGTGGTCCGAGCAAAGCGTGTCGGGTACGCGACGATCTGGGACGGCAACAAATTCGTTCAATGTCGCCGTCTCACGACGGGTGACATGCGCTGCGAAGCTGCGGGAACGAACCTGCAGCCCTCGCTCAAATCGGTTTTGACTGCTGATGCGTTGAAACGAATGGCCGCGCTCGGTTGGAAACTCAACCCGAACTTCGGCAACTACGAGAAGGACTTTGCAGCGGGCGTCCCGACGACCGCGATCGCGGAGAACATCCTCAAAACTTTGACGCAAGCCTATGCGGCGAACGGGCAGGATATTGAACTCAGCACGAGATGGGTAGCGGACGTGACTTGCCCGCCGCGTGCGGGTTTTTCGCAAAATCTGGCCGGCAGCATCAACGACACCCTGTCGATGCGATCCGTTGCGATCCGTAGCTGCTCGTATGCTTCTGATCCCCGACAGGATTTGCCGCCTGCTGCAAGTTTGAAAACGATCATCGCGCGCTATGGCGCTCAAACGACGTCTGAAATCCAGCGCCTGCGACTGAATAGTCAGCGACGCGTTTGGGTGGTCATCAGCGCTGGCCTCGGTTACGTCCAATGCGCGCCGGGGACATCACCTCCCGTGATTTATTGCGAAGCTCAATCGGCCGAAAGCTGGCCAGCCTTGGCGGCGGTGTTGACACCCGAACGACGACAAAAGCTCAAACGCGCCGGTTATGCCGATCCGGGCCGCGCACCGAACTATTCGCGAAACTACCCGACCGACACATTCAGCGACGCCGCCATCGCAAGCCAAGTTCTGACGGTCTTGCACGACGTCTATGGATACAACGGCGTTGCGAAACTGGAATTTGAGGCCGAGCGGACGCGCGACCGGTCCGATTAGGAGATCGCCCGGCGCTCACTCCCACTCGA
>JANMAN010000089.1:0-2515 GCA_031359885.1 Tardiphaga sp.
CCTTCTCGCGCATCTCCGGACCGACCGCGATCCCCTCCGCCACGATGATCTCGGGGTTCGTCAGTCCGATGAAGCCGAAGACCGCGCGCAAATACGTTTCGGCATGCTCGGCTGCCGCCTGCGGCGTGTCGGCGCCGTAGAAGCCGCCGCGCGCCAGGGCGACGATGACGCGCTTGTCGCCGACGAGGCCGACCGCGCCGGTCTCGCCGTACCGGAAGGTCTTGCCCGCCACGAGGATGCGGTCGATCCAGGCCTTGAGCTGGCTGGAGATCGTGAAGTTGTACATCGGCGCGCCGATCACGATGATGTCGGCGGCGAGGAACTCGTCGAGGACCTGGCTGCCCAGGGCGACGTCGTGCTGGACGTCGGGGGTGTTGGTGGCGTTCGGCTGCTGGCCCGCGAGGGTGGCGCCCGAGAGATGCGGGATCGGCGTGGCCGCGAGGTCGCGATAAAGGACCTCGAGATCCGGCGTATCCGTCCTGAGGCGGTCCACGATGGCTGCGGACACGGTCCGGCTCACGGAATGGGCGCCAAGGATGCTACCGTCGACGTGGAGAAGCTTCATGTTCGATCCTCGGTATCAGAGTGGTACCGAGGCGCTATAGATTACTGCTCCAGCCGTTTCACAAGGAGGCACAGTCTTGGAACCCAGGCACATGGCCGTAACCGAGGAACGCATCGATCACGCCTCGAACGACTGCCGCGTCGTCGGTTCGGTGCTCGCCAGGATCGGCGACAAATGGAGTGTCCTGGTCGTCATGATGCTGGGCGACGGGCCGCGGCGCTTCAACGAGTTGAAGCGTTTGATCGGCAGCATCTCGCAGCGCATGCTGACCTTCACGCTGCGCGGCCTGGAACGCGACGGCCTCGTGACGCGGACGATATTTCCGACCATCCCGCCGCGGGTCGATTACGAGCTGACCGACCTCGGCCGCTCCCTGCGGGTTCCGGCCATGGCGCTCGGGACATGGGCCATGACGCACATTCCCGAGATCCAGGACGCACGCAGCCGGTTCGACCGCGGCGATGCGGCGACAGGGTCGGATCCACCCATCAGCGATGGGGAGCATCGCCTTCGCGACGCTACAGGATGAACCGGCTGAGATCCGCATTCGCCGCAAGATCCGCCACGCGGTCGCGGACATAGACCGCGTCGATCGCCACCGTCTCGCCGGAGCGGTCGGTGGCGGTGAAGGAGATCTCGTCGATCACCCGTTCGAGCACCGTCTGCAATCGGCGCGCGCCGATGTTCTCGACGGAGTTGTTCACGTCCACCGCCACGCGGGCGAGGGCGTCGATCGCGTCGTCCGAGAAGTCCAGGGTGACTCCCTCGGTGGCCATCAGGGCGACCGTCTGCTTGATCAGGCTCGCCTCGGTGGTCGTCAGGATCTGCTTGAAATCCTCCACGGTCAGCGGCTGCAGCTCGACCCGGATCGGCAGCCGCCCCTGCAGTTCCGGCAGGAGCTCCGACGGCTTCGAGACGTGGAAGGCGCCGCTGGCGATGAACAGGATGTGGTCGGTTTTCACCGGACCGTGCTTCGTCGCCACCGTCGTGCCCTCGATCAGCGGCAGCAGGTCGCGCTGGACGCCCTCGCGCGACACGTCCGCGGATGAGCGGCCCTCGCCGGCGCAGATCTTGTCGATCTCGTCGAGGAAGACGATGCCGTTCTGCTCGACCTCGCGGATGGCCTCCTGCGTCAACGATTCCCCATCGACGAGCTTGTCGGATTCCTCCGCCAGCAGCGGCGCGTAGGCGTCGCGCACCGTCATCCGGCGGGGCTTGCCCTTCTGGCCGCCGAACGCCTTGCCGAGCATGTCGCCGAGGTTGACCGCGCCCATCGAGGCGCCCGGCATGCCCGGAATCTCGAACATCGGCAGGCCCGAAGGCGAGGCGCCGGTCAGCTCGATCTCGACCTCCTTGTCGTCGAGCTCGCTCGCACGCAGCTTCTTGCGGAAGCTGTCGCGGGTGGCCTGGCTCGCGGTGGGGCCGACGAGAGCGTCGAGGATGCGGGCCTCGGCGGCGGCCTCCGCCTTGGCCTGCACGCCGCGGCGGCGCTCGTCGCGCTTCAGGCCGATGCCGATCTCGACGAGGTCGCGCACGATCTGCTCGACGTCCCGGCCGACATAGCCGACCTCGGTGAACTTGGTCGCCTCGATCTTGAGGAAGGGAGCGCCCGCAAGCCGCGCCAGCCGGCGCGCGATCTCGGTCTTGCCGCAGCCGGTGGGGCCGATCATCAGGATGTTCTTCGGCGCGACCTCTTCCTTGAGCGGCCCGGTCAGCTGCTGGCGGCGCCAGCGGTTGCGCAGGGCGATGGCCACGGCGCGCTTCGCGTCGTGCTGCCCGACGATGAAGCGATCGAGTTCGGAGACGATCTCGCGGGGTGAGAAGGTGGTCATCGGGCTCCAGGGGGATGCGGCAGCCAGGTCGCAAGGGCTTGGGGGAGGGCGCGCAGGAGCAGCGCCCTGAAAGGGTGCCAGCCGGCACTGAGTAGCAGGACGAAGGCACCGAGGATGA
>JANMAN010000114.1:0-4440 GCA_031359885.1 Tardiphaga sp.
CGACGGTTCAACTCGATGGACGTATTCGCCATTTTGGCCGGGTGGCCAGCAGTGTCGATGGCGATACAAAAATCTTGCGAGTCGTAACGCTTGATGATGGCGAGACCATACATAACGCTTTCTTCGATCGCGGCTACAAGGAGCAGGATACGTGAAGCTGCATTATTATCCCGAGACCGATAGCCTCTATATCGAGCTGATGTCTAATCCAGGTGTCGAGACGCGTGAGATCGCAGCGGGGCTGGTTGCGGATTTCGATGCCGATGGCGCGGTGGTCGGCTTCGATATCGACGGCGCGTCACGCAAGCTCGATCTCGGAACACTCGAAACGATCGCGTTGCCGTTTACAGCGATGAAAGTCGCCTGACGATCTCATAAAAATAAAACACCGGGAGAAAAATGCCGTGACGCTGAAGATTTTCGTTGCCGCTTTGCTGGTTGCCTTCGCCCTCCCCGCGCAGGCGCAGACCAAACCTGAAAAGCCCGATTTGGTGCTCGGGGTCGGCGGCAAGAGCTTGCTGTATTATCTGCCGCTGACGCTGACCGAGCGGCTCGGCTATTTCAAGGAACAGGGCCTCAACGTCACCATTACCGATTTCGGCGGCGGCGCGAAATCGCTGCAATCGCTGGTCGGCGGCTCGGCCGATGTCGTCACCGGCGCCTACGAGCACACGATCCGCATGCAGGCCAAGGGCCAGGACATCACGGCGGTGCTCGAACTCGGGCGCTTCCCCGGCATCGTGTTGGCCGTGCGCAAGGACAAAGCCGCGCAGGTAAAGTCGTTCAAGGACCTCAAGGGCTTCAAGATCGGCGTCACCGCGCCGGGGTCCTCGACCAACTTTTTCGTCAACGCGCTGATCGCCCGCGAGGGTTTGAAGGCCGACGATGTCGCCATCATCGGCGTCGGCACGGGACTGTCCGCTGTCGCCGCGATGAAGAAGGGCGAACTCGATGCGATGTCGAACCTTGATCCCGTCATGACCAAGCTGACGCAGGACGGCGATGTCGTCGTGCTCGCGGATTCGCGCACCGAAGAGGGCAACATGAAGCTGTTCGGCGGCAACAATCCTGCCGCCGTCGTTTACCTCAAGCGCGATTTCATCGCGAAGAACCCTGTGACGACGCAGGCGATCGTCAACGCGTTCTACAAAACGACGAAATGGCTGGAGAAGGCCACACCCGACGACGTCGCCAAGGTCGTGCCGGAGGAATTCTGGCTCGGCGACCGCGCGCTTTATCTCGCGGCCGTGACCGCATCGAAGCCGATGTATTCGACGACCGGCGTGATCCCGCCCGAGGGCATGAAGAATGCGCTCGGCATGCTGACGGAATTCGATCCGGAATTGAAAGACGCCAAGATCGATCTCGCCAAAACATTCGACGATCGCTTCGTCAAAAAGGCGGCCGGCACGAACTGAGCGTGACACCGACGATCCATCGCGTCACTACGCTCGATCTCGTCGTCGAGGATTGGCGTTGGCCGTTCGCCGACCAGCGTCGCGACCAGATCGACGCGCATTTCGCGCAGCAGCGCGCCGCCAATCCAGCCTTGTGGAACGGCCGCGTGTTCCTCGCGCGCAACCCGCGCGTCCAAGACGACACGTTCTCGGCGCACGCCTTCCAGACCGATTTCGCGAGCTTCCTCGCCTGGCGGGATTGGGGCTTTCCGGACTCGACCGTCATCAACGCTTTCGGCATGGGCGCGCTGCGCGGCAGCGACGGCGGCTTCGTGCTCGGCGAAATGGCCGCGCGCACGTCGAATGCGGGCCGCATCTATTTTCCAGCAGGCACGCCCGACCTGAACGACATCAGCGACGGCCGCGTCGATATCGCCGGCAGCGTCGCGCGCGAGGTCGAAGAGGAAACCGGCTTGACGCCGTCGGACTATACGGCCGGGGACAGTTGGTATTGCGTCTCGGTGCCCGCCATGACGGCGTTGATCCGGGTGCTGGACATGCCCTGCCCCGCCGACGAGATCTGCAACCGCATCGAGACCCATCTAAAAACGCAGGCGAAACCCGAGCTTCGCGCCGCCGTCGTCGTTCGACATGCGTCGGACATTGTCCCTGCCGTGCCATCTTTCGTGGCCGCGTTCATTACCGCCTATTCAGGCAATGCGGCGTAACGCGTCTGGCGCCGTCGCCGCGCAGGTTGTAGCTTGCGGCCGCAATCGAAACGGAGTCACGGCCTCTCATGAGCGGTAAATCGTCCAACGGCAAAGGCGCGCTATCGCGCTCTGCCGCCAACAAGGCTTTCGTGACACCGTTTCGGGTCGACGGCGAAAAATCATTCGAGCTGTCGTCGCATCACACCGCCGACAAGGGCGGCATCGACAAGGACGACGGCCGCGACATCATCGAAGCCAACCGCAAGCGTTTGCAGGATTTGCAGGAAACGCTTTACGCGCAGGACCGCTGGTCGCTGCTGCTGATTTTCCAGGGCATGGACGCATCCGGCAAGGACAGCGCGATCAAGAGCGTGTTCGACGGCATCAATCCGCAAGGATGTCACGTCACATCGTTCAAGCAGCCATCCACCCTCGAGCTCGATCATGATTTCCTATGGCGTAGCAATCTGCAACTGCCGGAGCGCGGACGCATCGGCATCTTCAACCGCTCCTATTACGAGGAATGCCTCGTGGTGCGCGTGCATCCGGAGGTGCTTGCCAAACAAAAGATTCCCGACGAGTTGGTCACCGACACGATCTGGCGCGACCGCTTCGAAGACATCAACGCGTTCGAAAAATATCTCACGCGCAACGGCACGGTGGTGCTGAAGTTCTTCCTCAACGTCTCGAAGGAAGAACAGCGCCAGCGCTTTCTGGCACGCCTCGACGAACCGTCGAAGAACTGGAAGTTCTCGATGGCCGACGTCACCGAACGCGCGCATTGGGACAAATACCAGGCGGCGTATCAGGACATGATCGACAACACCGCGAGCAAGAACGCGCCGTGGATCGTGGTGCCGGCGGATCACAAATGGTTCGCGCGCGTGGTGATCGGATCGACGATCGTGCAGGCGTTGGAAAAACTCGATCTGAAAGTGCCGCGCGTCGACGAGGCATCGCTGAAGGAATTCGCCGAGGCCCGCACGGTGCTCGAACGCGAGGGCAACGGCAAGAAGCCGGCGGTGAGGCCGAAGCCGGTCGCTGCGAACGGCGCATCGCGCGCGCCGGCTGATGGCACGTTGCAAGCGGCAAAGAAAACTGCGGTCAAAAAACGCGTGCCGGCGAAGCCGCCGGTCGCGAAAGCGAAGATGCCGGAGACCGATCCGGCCGCGTGACGATAACGGGGCGAGGATTGAATTGAGACCGCCGGTCGTCCCCGCGCAAGCGGGGACCCAGACTGGCATCGGCACCGTCGCTGTGGATACCCCCTTGCGCGGGTATGAGCGGAGGTGAGTCGTCGGGCTACGAAATGTTGCTCGATCGACTCCCCTATTTCGCATCGCCTTTTTTCGCGGCCGCAGGCGCGTCCTTCGCAGCCGGCGCGGGCACAGCGTCCTTCGCAGCCGGCGCGGGCGCATCCGGTTTCTTCGCGCTCTGCATCTCCGCCACGACCTTCTGCAGGGCGACAATCGCGTTGCGCTGCGCCTCGATCTGGCGGCCGGCAGCGTCGAGCTTCACATCCTGATCGGATTTCATTTTGTTGATGGTCTTGACGAGAAAATCGACGTTGCTTTGAAGGCAACTGGTGCGCCGCTCCCACGTCTTGTCCACGGTGCAGATTTCGATTCCCGGCACGTCTTGCGCCAGCACTGCCGGAACCGACACCAGCATCAACGGGACTCCAAGCAGTATCCGCATCATATCGCGCCTCCCTTATTTGAGCGGAAGCCAAACCGGCTGCACGCGGCATGTCAACCACCGACGCGCCGTCAGACATCGAACCAACCGCCGGACAAATCTTGCATCATACGGAAACCGCATTCCCGGCGGGATGATGGGCTTTCGCGTCGCCGCGGTGCGGCGCATTGGAGATTGCGATCATGGCGACACGCGAACGGCGGATTGCCGAATTCAACGGGCAAGGCGATCCGGAGCCGGATCAGGTGGTCGAAGTGCTGTGCGAGGACCACAGCGGCACCTATCAACTGCCGTTTTCGTGCCGCTTCGTCGATGGCGAATGGCGCAACGACGAGTCCGGCAGCGCGGTCGAAGCGCGCGTCGTCGGCTGGCGGTTGCCGAAATATCCGCGCTAGAGGCTTCGCTCGACAGTCAATGTGTGCCGCGATGGGACGGCGGTGCGCCCGATATTAACTCAACGAACGCGGCGGGAACGAACCGCGCCCGAATCGGCGATCGGCGATTCCGGCCGCTTCGACACAACCACATCTGGGGACGGCATCTGCCTCTGGCACAAGCCGACCCCGTGCTCTTGTCAATATTCCTTCGTCAGAAGTTAACGGCCGTCTCGAACGCCCTACTCGTACAGATAGCCG
>JANMAN010000124.1:0-7401 GCA_031359885.1 Tardiphaga sp.
ATACCGGCCTGATCAATCAGCTCGGCGGGCTGATCCTGAAACGCGCTTGCAGCGACGCGGCGCAATGGCCGGACGACGTCCGCGTCGCAGTCAATCTGTCCCCGCTGCAATTCCGCGTCGGCAATCTGTTGTCGGTTGTGATGGATGCGCTGAAACAAACCGGTTTGCCGCCGCGCCGGCTCGAATTGGAAATCACCGAAACTCTGTTGCTCGACAAGAGCGACGAAGTGCTGGCAACGCTTCACGCGCTACGCGCACTCGGCGTCCGCATTTCGATGGACGATTTCGGCACCGGCTATTCGAGCTTGAGCTATCTGCGCAGTTTTCCGTTCGACAAGATCAAGATCGATCAGACGTTCGTGCGCGGCCTCGGTGAAAATCGCGAGGGCCAGGCGATCGTGCGCGCGATCGTCAGCCTCGGCGTGAGCCTCGGGGTCACGATCACGGCCGAAGGTGTCGAGACCGAAAGCGAGCTGAGTTGCCTGCGCGCCGAAGGTTGTCACGAAGGCCAAGGCTTCCTGTTCAGCCACGCGCGACCGAACCACGAGATCGTGGCATTGCTCACGGCGCAGCGCGGCATCGGCGCGGTCGGCGTAGGCGGCCCACGCGAGCGCGTGGCTTGAGCTTTGTGCGGTGCGATCCGGGTTTGGTGTCGAGCTGCGCTTCAGGATTGCCATTCCATGCGAGCGCACCGTAGGCGCCAAAATGAATACTGGTGACATTCATCGCGCGAGACCGAGAATGACCACGATCGAGCGGTCGAGTTGTTCGGTTGTTCCATTATCAACATGGCCGATCACGCTGCGAATGTGCTCGCGGCGGATCGCCACCATTTTGTCGGTCATAATTTGCGATCGTGACCGTAATCCATTTTCCGGATTGGCGTCGATATACGGTCTTAGAGAAAAATCGTCTTGAATGTCAGTCGTCATCGGGCAAATGAAAATCGTTGAGAACTCAGTGTTGAATTCGTCAGCTTGAACGACGACACCGGGTCGCGGCCGCCCAAGGTCGCGTGGTACAACCATCAGGACGATGTCACCGCGCCTTATCTCCATCCATCCCAGTCAATCGCTTTGTCGAGCCAATCATCAAGTTCTGCGTTTTGTGGATGCAGCGCCATCAACTTCGCCTGCCGCTTCAGATCGGTTACGACTTTCGGATCGCGCAAATCCGGCACCCAGTGCTGCACCGGCCGCAAGCCTTGAGCTCGCAGCCTTTCACGCCGCGAGGCCATCCGCTGCTGGGCGGTCTGAGGCTTGGGCTTTTTGGACGACGTAGACATGATTTAGCCGTAACATGTTACGGAAAAAACTTCAATGCCGATCCGCAATCATAAGTCAGCATAACAGCGTCCCGCGTGGAGGGGCGTCCCTAACTATCCACCTTCAGCGCGGCGATGAACGCTTCCTGCGGGATGTCGACCTTGCCGAACTGCCGCATTTTCTTTTTGCCCTCTTTTTGCTTTTCGAGGAGCTTGCGCTTGCGGGAGATGTCGCCGCCATAGCACTTCGCGGTCACGTCCTTGCGCAACGCGCGCACCGTCTCGCGCGCGATCACCTTGCCGCCGATCGCCGCCTGAATTGGAATGACGAACATGTGCGGCGGAATCAGCTCCTTCATCTTCTCGACCATCGCGCGGCCGCGGCCTTCGGCACGGGTGCGATGCACGAGCATCGACAGCGCATCGACCGGCTCCTGATTGACGAGGATCTGCATCTTGACGAGATCGGCCGGCTTGTAATCGGTGAGATGATAGTCGAACGATGCGTAGCCCTTCGAGATCGATTTCAGCCGGTCGTAGAAATCGAACACCACTTCGTTCAGCGGCAGCTCGTATTTCACCATCGCGCGCGAGCCGACATAGGTCAGCTCTTTCTGATTGCCGCGACGCTCCTGACACAGCTTCAACACCGAGCCGAGATATTCGTCGGGCGTGAGGATCGTGGCCTCGATCCACGGCTCGTGAATCTCCGCGATCTTGACGACGTCGGGCATGTCGATCGGATTGTGAATCTCGATCTCCTGTCCGTCGTTGAGATGCATCTTGTAGATCACCGACGGCGCGGTCGCGATCAGATTGAGATCGAACTCGCGCGAGAGGCGCTCCTGGATGATTTCCAGATGCAGCAGGCCGAGAAAGCCGCAGCGGAAGCCGAACCCCAACGCCGCGCTGGTTTCCATTTCGAACGAGAAGCTCGCGTCGTTGAGGCGAAGCTTGCCCATCGCCGCGCGCAGCGTTTCGAAGTCGTCGGCGTCGACCGGAAACAGCCCGCAGAACACCACGGGAATCGCCGGCTTGAAGCCCGGCAACATCTCGGTGACGGGCTTGCGGTCGTCGGTGATGGTGTCGCCGACGCGCGTATCGGCGACCTCTTTGATCGCGGCGGTGATGAAGCCGATCTCGCCGGGGCCGAGTTCGTCCACCTGCGTCATCTTCGGCGTGAAGAAGCCGACGCGCTCGACGTCGTAAGCGGCGTTGGTGCCCATCATGCGGATGCGCGAATTCTTCTTCATCACGCCGTCGATGATGCGCACGAGCACAACGACGCCGAGATAGACGTCGTACCAGCTATCGACCAGCAACGCCTTCAACGTCGCGCTGCGATCGCCTTGCGGCGGCGGCAGGCGGTGGACGATGGCCTCGAGCACGAGATCGATGCCGATGCCAGTTTTGGCCGAGATCATCACCGCGTCGGAGGCGTCGATGCCGATCACGTCCTCGATCTGCTGCTTGACCTGGTCGGGCTCGGCGGCGGGCAGATCGATCTTGTTCAGGACTGGGACGATCTCGTGGCCGGCGTCGAGCGCGTGATAGACGTTGGCGAGCGTCTGCGCTTCGACGCCCTGCGACGCATCGACCACCAACAGCGAGCCTTCGCAGGCCGCCAGCGAGCGCGACACCTCGTAGGCGAAATCGACGTGGCCGGGCGTGTCCATCAGGTTGAAGATGTAATCCTGGCCGTCTTTGGCGTGATAGTTCAGCCGCACGGTCTGGGCTTTGATGGTGATGCCGCGCTCGCGCTCGATGTCCATCGAGTCGAGCACTTGTTCCTTCATCTCGCGCGCTTGCAGGCCGCCGGTGGTTTGAATCAGCCGGTCGGCGAGGGTGGATTTGCCATGGTCGATATGCGCGACGATGGAGAAATTGCGGACGTTGGAAATGGGAATGGTAGCCATGGGCGCGGGATAGCACCGGCACCCTGAAGCGGCAAGCACGGCAGGCCTTATAAGGGGCCTCGCTGGATCGTGACCAACGCTCCGAATTCCCTCTGCGGCTCAAATGCTCTAGGGATCGCGGCGATGGCCCAGGCTTCGAACAAACCCCTCCGCAAGACATCGCCGACATTAGCTGCGTCTCGTCGCCGCTTTCGTCCGTTGCGCAGGCTGGCGGCATGGATCGCCGCCACGACGCGCGACGACAAGGCCGGCACCGCGCAGGTGCTATGGTTCGTCACCGCGCATGTCGTGCTGTGGAGCGCGATCCTGTCGATTCTGAAAGCGAAGCAGGACGTCCATTTCGACATCGCGGAGGCGTTCGACTGGGGCCAGCGCTTTCTGTTCGGCTACGGCAAGCATCCGCCGCTGTCGGGCTGGATCGCGGGGCTCTGGTTTCGTGTGTTTCCGGTCGCCGACTGGGCGGCCTACACGCTGGCGATGGTCGTCTGCGGCCTCGGCATGCTGGCGACCTGGGGCATCGCCTTGAAAGTGGTCGATCGCCGCCGCGCATTCCTCGCGTTAGTGATGCTCGCGATCTATCCGATCTTCAATTTCAAGGGCTTCAAATACAACGCCGACCTCGTGCAGCTCGCGACGCTGCCGTTGCTGTTGCTGGCCTATCTGCACGCCTTCGAGAAGCGGACCGCGTGGAGCGGCGTGGCGCTGGGCCTTGCCGCGATGCTGGCGGTGATGACGAAATACTGGGTCGTGACGATGATCGGCGCGATCGGGATCGCAGCGCTGTTGCATCCGCAGCGCGCGGCATTTCTGCGCTCGCCCGCGCCATGGATTGCGATCGCGACCGCGCTGGTGGCGCTGACGCCGCATCTGATCTGGCTATGGCAGGCGGATTTTGCGCCGCTGACCTATGCCAACGGGGCGTATGCGATCAGCGACCGCAGCCTGACCTGGCACCTCGCGGTCGGCTATCTCGGCCACTACGCCGCGCTGCTGGCGGTGCCGGTCGGCCTCGCGGCGCTGGCGCTCGGCTGGCGGCCACGGCATGTGCGGGACCTGCTGCGCCGCCCGCTGGACTGGGCCATATTGCCGTGGGCCGGCGGGCCGAATGAGGGCGTGAACCTGCCGCAGGCGCTGAATGTCTGGATCGTTCAGGCCGTGGTCGCGCTCGGGCCGCCGCTCGGCGCGGTCGCGTTCGATATTTATCTGAAAACCGATTGGGGCATCTCGCTGTTTTTTCTCGTGCCGGTCGCGCTCGTATCGCTGCCCTGGCTGCGCGTGCAGGCGGCTGCACCGGCCCGGCTTGCGGCGATCTGGCTGGTGTTGTCGTTGATCGTGCTGGCGGCATCGCCGAAGATCGCGGCCATCGCCGAGACCCGGAACGCGGCGGATGCCGCCAGCTACGGCTCGCGCTCTCAATTGGCGCGGCAACTCACCGAGCTATGGCACAAGCGTTTCGCGACCCGCTGGGCGACCGTCGTGGCCGATACCGAAATCGGCGAGCCGCTGAGTTTCTACGCGCCGGATCATCCGTTGACGCTGCAACCGAACGATCATTCCGGCTCGGGACTGACCTCGCTTGCGGAGGCCCGGCGCACCGGCTTCATCGGCATCTGCGACGCCAACGACGACAGGCTCGCCGCGTGCGAAAACTGGATGAAGGTCAATGCCGACACGGCCGAGCGGTTGAACATCACGACGCGGCGGATCGTCGAGGGCGCAATCGCGCGGCCGAACAGTTGGCGGATCTACGTGGTCGCACCGGGGCAGTAGAACGTCATTCCGGGGCGCGGTCGCCTCTTGGCGAACGCGAACCCGGAATCTGGTCAAGATGAACATGATGAGATTCCGGATATTCGCAGCCGGCAAGGGCCGGGCAGCGAATTCCGGAATGACGATGAGCTAATCGCCTTCGCCGAATTTGCTGCCGACCAATTCGGCGATCGCTGCCATCGCGGCCTCGGCGTCCGGGCCTTTCGCCGACACGGTGATGCTGGTGCCGACGCCGGCGGACAGCATCATCAGACCCATGATCGACGCGCCGCCGACGGTTTCGCCGCTGCGCGTCACGGTGATGTCGGCCTTGAAGCGTTCGACCATCTGAACGAATTTGGCGGAGGCGCGCGCATGCAGCCCGCGCTTGTTGATGATCGGAAGCTCGCGCACGATCGCGCCGTCCGTATCGGAATCCGTGCTCATTTACCGGCGAGCACCCGGCTGGCGATGGTGACGTATTTGCGGCCGGCTTCCTGCGCCATCGCGATGGCGTCGGGCAGTGTGCGGTCGTCGCGAACCTTCGCGAGCTTGACCAGCATCGGCAAATTGATCCCCGCGAGGACCTCGACCTTCGGCCGGCTCATGCAGGAAATCGCCAAATTGGAGGGCGTGCCGCCGAACATGTCGGTCAGAATAGCGACGCCGTCGCCGCTATCGACGCGGTTGACCGCCTCGATGATATCGCTGCGGCACAAATCGGAATCGTCCTCGGCGCCGATTGTGACGGCTTCGATTTGCTTTTGCGGACCCATTACGTGTTCGAGCGCCGCCTTGAACTCGTCGGCAAGGCGCCCATGGGTCACAAGTACCAGACCAATCATCGGAAACTCCTCGTGGGTGCCTTGTGCACCGCACGAAACGGCCACTTTGACCATCCGCGGCCCCTACGCAAGAGGGATCGCTTCTGTTCACCCTGAAAATTCGCGCATCATGCGGCAGGGGAGATGGATCGTGGGCTGCTAGTGTAGGGCCTATATGGTTACAAATCCCCTTCGGGCAATCGAACGGCCGGTTTCTGCGCATTAGCATCCGGTAATGTCAATGCGGCGATGACCAACGGCAGCGCCGCCTCGGTCGAAGCCACCGGCAATCGGGGCAACCGGACGCCCGAGAGCGTCACATTCAGAGCGTCCGGCGCGGGCAAACGAGCCGCGTCGGGAGCCCCGAGATCGACCACGAGGCCGATGGTCGCCGCGTCGACATGGGCGCAACGGCGGATGCCGAGGCCGCGCACTTCGATCAGTCCGGCCAGGGCCGGAACCACCCGCGCGACCAGGGTTTCGCCGTCGCTTTCAAGGTAGATACGGTCGTCGCCGATCAGAGTTGCTGCGGGGATTTGCCGCGCCCGCCCCGCGAGGATCAAGTCCAGCACGAGTCGCGATTTACCGGAACCGGACGGCCCCCTGATCAACACGGCGATGTCGCCGACCTTCACCGCCGACGCATGCACGCTCGGTGCGGCGTCGCTCATGTCGAGGGCAGCCGCACCACGAAGCGAGCGCCGGCGAAGCCCATGTCGTCGTCGTCATACTCGTCGTCGTCGCGAGAGGTCGTCACGGGCATCGGACCCGCACGATTCTCGGCCCAGATGCGTCCGCGATGGGCTTCGACGATCTGCTTGGAGATCGACAGGCCGAGACCCGAATTCTGGCCGAAGCCCTGGTGCGGGCGATCGGTGTAAAACCGCTCGAAGATCCGCTCCAGCGCATCGGGCCGGATGCCCGGACCGTCGTCGTCGATGACGATCTCGATCTCGGATTTGAGACGGCGGCAGATCGCACGGACCTTGCCGCCCGGCTCCGAGAACGATTGCGCGTTGACGAGGAGGTTCGAGACGACCTGCCCGAGCCGTGAATCATGACCCGGCACGGAGAACGTATCGGACGCCGGCCCCTCGAAACGGATTTCGACGCCGACGTCATGACCGAGCTTGGTCTCGTTGGCGACCGAGGCCAGCGTCGTCAGCAGCCGGCGGATATCCACAGGCGCGACGTCGTTGCGCTGCAATTCGGCATCGAGACGGCTGGCGTCGGAGATGTCGGAGATCAGCCGGTCGAGGCGCTTCACGTCGTGCTCGATGACTTCGAGCAGCCGCGCGCGCGAGGTCTCGTTGCGCGCCAGCGGCAGCGTCTCGACAGCAGAGCGCAGCGACGTCAGCGGATTCTTCAACTCATGCGACACGTCGGCGGCGAAGGTTTCGATCGCCTCGATGCGGTTGTAGAGCGCGTCGGTCATGTCGCGCAGCGCACCGGACAGATGCCCGATCTCGTCGCGGCGGTTGGTGAAATCCGGAATTTCGACACGCGTCTTGATGCGATGGCGAACGCGCTCGGCGGAATCCGCAAGCCGCCGCACTGGGCCGGCGATGGTAGACGCCAGCAGCAACGACAGCACGATCATCACGACCATGGCGACGCCGAACACTTTCAGAATCGCGAGCCGCTCGGC
>JANMAN010000127.1:0-5330 GCA_031359885.1 Tardiphaga sp.
CGGTCATTCCGATGGGTATCGTGACGCGCACCGTGCGCGCGTTGACTGGTGATATTCTCAGCCAAGATTTCGTCGAAGCCCTTCGCGCCAAGGGCCTGCGCGAAACCAACGTCTTTCGCCATGTCATCAAGAACGCAGCACCGACCGCGCTCGCGGTGATGGGACTGCAACTCGGCTACATGTTGGGCGGCTCGATCCTGATCGAGACGGTGTTTTCGTGGCCAGGTTCGGGATTGCTGCTGAACTCCGCAATTTTCCAACGCGATCTGCCGTTGCTTCAAGGCACGATTCTCGTGCTCGCGCTGTTTTTCGTTTTTCTCAATCTGATCGTCGATATCACGCAAGCGTCGATCGATCCGCGCATCAAGCGGGCGTAATCCATGAGCGCAATGACGGAAACGGCATTACAGGTCGGCCCCGCCGAGAAAGCCCGTGGCTATTGGGCGACCGTGGGCCGACGACTCAAGCGCGATAAGGTCAGTATGGCCTGCGCGTTCATCTTGCTGCTGATCTTCTTCTCCGCGATTTTCGCGCCATATTTGGGTCTGTCCGACCCCTATCAGGGCTCGATGATCCGTCGTCTCCGCCATATTGGTACGCCGAATTATCCGCTCGGCACCGACGAACTCGGCCGCGACATGCTGGCGCGTTTGATCTACGGCGGACGGCTATCACTGCTGATCGGCATCTTGCCGGTGCTGCTTGCATTTGTGATCGGTACTTCGCTCGGTCTTGTCGCCGGCTATGTCGGCGGCAAGGTCAATACCGGCATCATGCGCACCGTCGACATCTTCTACGCATTCCCCTCGGTATTGCTGGCAATCGCGATTTCCGGCGCGCTTGGCGCGGGCATCGTCAACTCGATCGTGTCGCTGACGGTGGTGTTCGTGCCCCAGATCACGCGGGTCGCCGAAAGCGTGACCACCGGCGTGCGCAATATGGATTTCGTCGATGCCGCGCGGGCATCCGGAGCGGGTGCGTTAACGATCATGCGCGTCCACATGTTGGGCAACGTGCTCGGGCCGATCTTCGTCTATGCGACGGGCTTGATTTCGGTTTCGATGATCTTGGCCGCCGGGCTTTCGTTTTTGGGCCTCGGCACCAAACCCCCGGAGCCGGAATGGGGGCTGATGCTGAACACGCTGCGCACCGCGATCTACGTCAATCCGTGGGTGGCAGCCTTGCCGGGCACGATGATCTTCGCGGTCTCGATCTGCTTCAATCTTTTGAGCGACGGTCTGCGTAGCGCAATGGATATCCGCAATTGACCATGATCGAAGTCGTCTCCGCCGTCGATAAGCTAGAGCCCGTCGAGGACGTCGGCGGCGCTGCGCAGCCGTTGTTGCGCGTCGAAAGCCTGACCAAGCATTTCCCCGTGCGCGGCGGTCTGTTCGGCAAGAGCAAGACGGTGCGCGCTGTCGATGACGTGACGTTCTCGATCGGCAAGGGCGAGACCGTCGGCATCGTCGGCGAATCCGGCTGCGGAAAATCCACGACCGCGCGGTTGCTGATGCATCTCATGCCGCGCGACGCGGGCGACATCATTTATGACGGCCGCAAAGTCGGCCGCGAATTGTCGCTGCGCGATCTGCGACGTGGCATGCAGATGGTGTTTCAGGATAGCTACGCATCGCTCAATCCGCGCCTGACGATCGAAGAGTCAATTGCTTTTGGACCGAAGGTTCATGGCATGGCGGATGCCGCATCGCGCGTGCTGGCGCGCGACCTGCTGGGAAAAGTCGGGCTGCGGCCGGAAACATTCGCCAACCGCTATCCGCACGAGATTTCGGGTGGGCAGCGTCAACGCGTCAATATCGCGCGTGCGCTGGCGCTATCGCCACGCCTCGTGATTCTCGACGAGGCGGTCTCGGCGCTCGACAAATCGGTCGAGGCGCAGGTTCTCAACCTGCTCGTCGACCTTAAACGCGAATTCGGCCTGACCTATCTGTTCATCAGCCACGATCTCAACGTTGTGCGGTACATATCCGACCGCGTGCTGGTGATGTATCTCGGCGAAGTCGTCGAACTCGGCCCGGTCGATAAAGTCTGGGACCAGCCGGCGCATCCTTACACGCAGGCTCTTCTTGCGGCGATGCCGTCGTCCGACCCGGACAACCGCACGCAGACGCCGCCGATTACAGGCGATCCGCCTAATCCGATTGATCCGCCGCCCGGATGTCGTTTTCACACCCGCTGCCCGTTCGCAGAGCCGCTATGTTCGAATGCCGGTCCCAAACTCACCGATATCGATCATAACGGTCATGAGGTCGCGTGCTATATGGCGATCCCGAATTCCGGCCATAGCCGCGCACCCGTCAGTGAGTTGATTGCATGACCCGACCCGACCCTCAAAGCATCAAAGCGATAGCCGCCGCTGGCGGCGTGCCGGTCGACAAAGAGACCGCAACGCGGATTTCGAATTCCATCGGCCCCGCCTTCGAGGGCTTCGCCGCGATATCCGGCACCTTGCCGTTCGATCTTGAGCCGGCGACTTTCCTGCTCGTGCAGACGGCAAAATCATGAGCGCGACCGATCCTGCACTGATGTCGCTGACGCAGGTGGCGTCGGCGATCGCGTCGAAGACGGTGTCCTCGCGCGAAGTGACGCAAGTGTTGCTCGTTCGCATCGCCAAGTGGCAGCCCCATCTCAATGCCTTCATGGCGATCGAAGCCGACGATGCGCTGGCCGCCGCCGACGCGGCGGATGAAGTGCTCGCGAAAGGTTCCAGCAAAGGCCCACTCCAGGGTGTGCCGCTGGCGCACAAGGATATGTATTACGACAGGGGCAAGACCGTCACATGCGGTTCGCTGATCCGCCGCGATTTCGTCGCTACGACGACGGCAACATCACTGCAACGCCTTAAGAATGCCGGCACGGTTCGGCTCGGCGCGTTGCAGATGTCCGAATTCGCTTATGGCCCGACCGGGCATAACGCGCATTTCGGCGCGGTCAGCAACCCATGGCACGTCGATCACGTCACCGGCGGCTCGTCGTCCGGTTCGGGTTCGGCCGTTGCCGCGCGGCTGACTTACGCGGCGCTCGGCTCGGACACCGGCGGTTCGATCCGTATGCCGGCGCATTTTTGCGGCGTGACCGGATTGAAGACGACGGTCGGCCGCGTCAGCCGCGCTGGTGCGATGCCGCTGTCGCAATCGCTCGATACGGTCGGGCCGTTGGCGCAGACCGCAGAGGATTGCGCGCTGCTGCTGCAATTGATGGCCGGCGCTGATCTTGAAGATCCGACAACGCAGAAGGGCGACGTGCCGGACTATATGGCGGCGACAAAAATGTCGCTCAAAGGCGTTAAAATCGGCGTGCCGTCGTCGTTCTACACGGACGATCTCGATGCGGATGTGTCGCGCGTGTTCGACGAGACCATCGCAACGATGACCCGTGAGGGCGCGGAGATCGTCAAGGTCGATTTGCCTGATCAGCGTCAGTTGGCCTCGTCGTCGCAGATCGTGCTGGCTGTGGAAGCCGCTGCCTTTCACAAGCGATGGATGATCGAGCGACCGCAGGACTACGGCCCGCAGGTCTTGATGCGTTTGCAGAACGGCCTCGCCATTCCTGGCGTACTCTATCTCGAAGCGATGCGCTGGCGCGGGCCTGCGCTTGCTGCCTTCAACGCGGCCGTTGTCGGCGTCGATGCGGTGCTGGCGCCGGTGGCCCCTGTGGCCGCGCCGACGATCCTTGAGAGCGACGTCGGAAACAGCCCGGACGCCGAAGCGGTGATCCAGCGGCTGACACGCTTTACGCGGCCCGTGAATTATCTCGGTCTGCCATCGCTCGCAGTGCCATGTGGTTTTACGGTCTCGGGCCTGCCGGTCGGGTTGCAGATCATCGGCCGTGCCTTCGACGAGGCCAAGTTGTTGCGGATCGGAGCCGCATTTCAGCGCGCGACGGAATTCCACACGCGTTGCCCGGAGCTGCCGCGATCATGACACTTGTCCCGAATGCACAGAACGTCGTCGAGGTGCGCGACCTCAATGTTCGTTTCAGCGGCGAACGAACGGTGCATGCGGTCAACAACATTTCGCTCGATCTGAAGCAGGGGGAAGTGCTCGGCCTGCTCGGGGAATCCGGTTCGGGCAAAAGCGTGACGCTGCGTGCGCTGATGCGGCTGCTGCCGAAGAAGCGCACGACGATCACAGGCACCGTCAATGTCGTCGGGCAGGATGTGCTCGCGCTCGATGACGATGCGTTGTCCGCGTTTCGCGGCCAGACCGTGTCGATGATTTTTCAGGAGCCCGCGCTGGCGCTCGATCCGGTCTACACGATCGGCCAACAGATTGCGGAAAGCGTGATGCGTCACGAGGGCAAGAGCCAAGCCGACGCTACCGCCCGTGCACTCGAGATGTTGGAAGTCGTGCGGATTCCATCGGCCAAACGACGACTCGATGCCTATCCACATGAGATGTCCGGAGGCATGCGGCAACGCGCGATGATCGCGCTGGCGTTGGCCTGTAAGCCGAAGATTTTGCTTGCGGATGAGCCGACCACGGCGCTCGATGCAACGGTTCAGATTCAGATTCTCCTTTTGCTGCGAGAGTTGCAGCGTGAGTTCGGCATGTCGGTGATTTTCGTCACGCATGACATCGGCGTCGCCATCGAAATCTGCGACCGCGTTGCTGTGATGTATGCCGGCCAGATCGTCGAGACCGGCACGTTAAGCCAGATCGTGCGCACGCCGGTGCATCCCTATCCGCAAGGGCTGCTCGCCTCGACGGTGCATGGGGCCAAGCGCGGCGCGCGGTTGGAAACGATCCCCGGCACGCCGCCGTCTCTCGACAAGGCGCCGGTGAATTGTTCGTTTTCGCCGAGATGCAAATACGTTCAGCCGCGCTGTGTCGAAGCCCCGCCGCCGAACGTCGTACTCGGCCCGCAGCGCATGGCGCGGTGCATTTTGGCGGAGCCGACGACGATGGCGGTGTCGTAGCAGGCAGCGTGTCATCGAACACAACAAGGCGTTATCGTCGGATCAAGGCGGCGTTACGAACACCCGCTTTCGCGGATAGCGACGGCTACATTCCTAGCTACCCCAAATTCTTGAGCAGCAACTTCAGAGCGGTCGCCGCGAACACTTCCATATTCGCGACGCGGTCGGTGCTGCCGGTCTCAAGCGTCATGACCTCTTGCCGCATACCTGACACCGCCATGCAGCTATGGCCCGCGCTGTCGCCGTAGCTATTGCCAGTCGGCCCGCTTGCGCCAGTCTCGGACAGCCCCCAATCCGTGGAAAATCGCTGCTGCATCTGTTGCGCGAGCAGTTGCGCGTAGGGCTCGGATGACGATCGCAGGCCGCGCATCGCGTCGTTTGGGATATCCATCAA
>JANMAN010000143.1:0-2703 GCA_031359885.1 Tardiphaga sp.
ATCCGTCGCTCGTGGTCAGCGTGATGACGATCGGCGGCATGCAGCTTTTGATGATTGGCATCGTCGGCGAATACATCGGAAAAATCCTCTCCGAGTTGAAAGCGCGGCCGATCTATTTCGTCGCGGAACACAGCGTCAAACGCGCCGAAACCGATGCCGCGTCCGGCGAACGGCCTGCTGCCGAATGAGCGTGGTACGCCGGATCGTTTTGTGCGCGGACGATTACGGCATCAGTCCGGGCGTCAATCGCGGCATCCGCGAATTGATCGCGATGGGACGCTTGAACGCGACCTCGGTGATGATGGTCGGGCCGGCGATCGGCCGTGATGAGATCGACTCTCTGAAGACCGTCGTTGCAGACAATCCGCATTGCCAAATCGGCCTGCACACCACGCTGACCGCGCCGTTCCATCCGCTGACCTTGGCGTTTCGACCCTTGCAAGGCGGGCTGTTTCCGCCGCTGCCGCAGATGCTCAAGACCAGCTTGATCCGCAGGCTCGACCGCGAAATGATCCGCGCTGAGATTTCAGCTCAGCTTGCGGCCTTTGTCGCCACATTCGGCCGCGCGCCCGATTACGTCGACGGCCACCAGCATGTGCAATTGTTTCCGCAGGTGCGCGACGCGCTGCTCGACGCCGTCAAGGACGCAGCGCCGCAGGCATGGGTTCGGCAATGCGGGCGCGCGGGATCGTTGCCGCAACGGATCGGCGCACCGAAAGCGCTGCTGCTCGATAGTCTCAGCCGCGGCTTTCGTGCACGCGCCGCGCACGCCGGCTTGCGCGTCAATCCGGGTTTCGCCGGCGCGTATGATTTCACCAAGCAGTCCGACTTTGCCGCGCTGATGGCTGGCTTTTTCGTTGGGCTTCCGGACGGCGGACTGGTGATGTGCCACCCCGGTTATGTCGATGAGGTCTTGGTCGCGCTCGATCCGCTGACCGATCAACGCCGGCGCGAATACGACTATCTGGCGAGCGATGCATTCGCAGCGCTGCTCGCGGGAGAAAATGTTGAATTGGTGCAATAGCGAGCAAACGCTCATTTGTCGCATACCAAAATTTAATGCCGCGCGGCACTTCTGGCCATCTCAAGCGTCACTACATCATCAGCGCGCTACCGATGCGTGCAACCGATGAGGACGCCATGACACCGCAAGAACGCCAGTTGATCGACGATCTGTTCGTCCGGCTCGCCAAGGTCGAAAACGCGCCACGGGATGCCGAGGCGACCAACGCCATCGCGCAGGGCCAGCGTCTGGCTCCCAACGCGATCTATGCGCTCGTGCAGACAGTGCTCGTGCAGGACGAGGCGTTGAAGCGCGCCGATGCCCGCATTCAGGAGCTTGAAAGCGGCGGCGCAGCCGCGCAGCAACCGCCCGGTGGCTTCCTCGATAGCATGCGCGACGCTTTGTTCGGTGGCAGCAATGCCAACCAGGAGCGTCCCGCGATGCGCAGTTCTGTGCCTCCGGCCGGCGGGCGTCCGACCTGGAACACCGGACAGGTGATGCAGCAGCCGCAAGGTGGTCAATACGGCCAGCCGCAAGGCGATCCACGCCAGATGGGACAAAAAGGCCAGTTCGGCCAGCCTCAGCAGCAAGGCGGCGGCGGATCGTTTCTCGGCACGGCAGCGGCGACTGTCGCAGGCGTGGTCGGCGGCGGTCTGTTGATGAACAGCATTCGCGGCATGATGGGCGGCAATGAAGGCGGCCATGGCAAGAGCGCGTTCGGCGACACCGCCAATGCCGGCGACAACAAGGGCTCGGAATCGGGCAATAGCGAACTTGCGCGCGACGCAGGCGCTAACGACATCGGCTCACGTCATTCGGATAACAACAGCGGCAACGATCAGCAGCACGGTGCTTACGACAACGCGTCGAACGATCAGGACGGCGGCTTCGACGCCGGCGACGATTTCGACGATGGCGGCGGCGACAGCGATTACGCGTAAGACGGCGAACAGCGAAATTGGTGAGTGGCGAACGGACTTTTCTATTCGCTACTCACCAGTCGCAGCTAGTTTTTAGATGACGATCACCCGTGCACCGACGGCGACTCGGCCGTAGAGATCGATCACGTCCTCGTTGCGCATGCGGAAGCAGCCCGACGAGACGTTGGTGCCGATCGTCCATGGCTCGTTGGAGCCGTGGATGCGATACAGTGACGATCCCAGATACATCGCGCGCGCACCGAGCGGATTGTCCGGTCCGCCTTCCATGTGCCGCGGCAAGTCTGGACGGCGCGCCAGCATTTCAGGCGGCGGCGTCCAAGCCGGCCATTCCTTCTTCGCCGAGACCGTCTTGACGCCGGCCCAGGTAAATCCGGGGCGGCCGACGCCGATGCCGTAGCGAAGCGCGCGGCCGTTGCCCTGCACCAGAAATAAGAACTTGTTCGGCGTATCGACAATGATCGTGCCGGCAGCTTCCTTGCCGTTGTAGTCGACCATCTGCTTTTCGTATTTCGGATCGACCGCCGGCCGCGCCGGATCTCCCATCGATTCCTGCTGCTGCTGACGCATCATCGTCTGCGGCGTTTGCTCGAAAATTGGAATCTGCGGAAACAGCGACGGCTGTTGCTGATAGCTCGTCTGCTGTTGGCGGTCGTCCGGCATCGCCTGATATTGCGGCTGCTGATAAGCGCGCTGCTCGTAGGACTGCTGATAAACGCGCTGGCCTGGGACCGACTGTTGCTGCTGGACCTGATAGCGCGG
>JANMAN010000176.1:0-2321 GCA_031359885.1 Tardiphaga sp.
GCATTCGGCGGCCGGCGTCGGCCACGCGCTCGGCAACATCTATACGGCGTCTCGCAACCAAACGCCGATGGTCATCACCGCCGGGCAACAAGCGCGAAGCATTATGCCGCTGCATGCGTTTCTCTACGCCGAACGCGCAACCGAATTCCCGCAGCCTTATGTGAAATATAGCGTCGAACCGGCGCGCGCCGAAGACGTCCCCGCCGCGATCGCGCGCGCGTATTACGTGGCGATGCAGCCGCCGTGTGGGCCGACCTTCGTGTCGGTACCGGTCGACGACTGGGCCATGCCAGCGCAACCAATTGCGTCACGGACGATGAACCGCGCTTTGCATCCCGATCCGGCAGCCATGACCGAACTCGTGAAGACACTGCAAGCAAGCAAAAATCCCGCGCTGATCATCGGACCTGCCGTGGACCGCGCCGCTGCCGTCCACCTGATGATCTTGGTCGCCGAAAAGGCCAAAGCCGCCGTTTGGATCAGCCCGTTTTCGGCGCGCTGTTCTTTTCCAGAAACCCATCCGCAATTCGCGGGCTTTTTGCATGCGTCGCCGGCGCAATTGTCGGACGCGTTGCGCAAGCACGACCTGGTCGTCGTGATCGGCGCACCGGTGTTTACCTTTCATGTCGAAGGCCACGCGGCGATCTTCGACGGCGACACGACGATTTATCAGATCACCGACGATGCGACGGCAGCCTCGATCACGCCGCTTGGCACCAGCATCATCGCCAGCATGGTGCCTGCCTTGCAGATGTTGCTAGACGCGCTGCCGGACACCGATCGCGCGGCACCCACCGGCCGCACTTTGCAACCGCCTCCGAAACCCGGCGATCCCATCCCGGTCGATTATTTGATGCATGCGCTGTCGCAAGCGATGCCGGCCGACGCTTTACTCGTCGAAGAAGCGCCATCGCATCGCCCGGCGATGCAGAAATTCCTGCCGATGCGGGGGCAGGATTCGTTTTACACGATGGCCTCCGGCGGGCTCGGCTGGGCGCTGCCCGCGTCCGTGGGCATCGCGCTCGGGCGACCCGATCGCCGTACGGTGTGCCTGATCGGCGACGGCTCGGCGATGTATTCGATCCAAGCGCTCTGGACTGCAGCACAGCGCAAACTGCCGCTGACGGTCGTCGTCATCAACAATGCAGGCTATGGCGCGATGCGATCGTTCAGCCAGGTCATGCAGGTGCGCGACGTGCCGGGGCTCGATCTGCCCGGCATCGATTTCGTGCAGCTGGCGAAAAGCATGGGGTGCCACGCCGTCCGCGTCGAGACCGCGAAAGAACTCGATGGCGCCTTGAAGCGAGGTCTCGCTTATGACGGTGTCTGCCTCGTCGAAGTCATGGTCGATGGCGCGGTGCCGGTTTTATACGGGCAGAAGCACTGATAGACTCTCGTCATTCCGGGGTGCACGCGCATCTTTGCGCGAGCGAACCCGGAATCTCATCATGTTCATCTTGACGAGATTCCGGGTTCACGGTCGGCAAGAGCCGACCGCGCCCCAGAATGACAAAATCGGGATCGCACATGAACGAACATTTGAAATTGAAGCCCGGCTCGCATTCGTCGCATTGGGGTGCATTCTCAGGCGAATGGATCGGCGACAAGCTCGTCATCACGCCGCATCCTGGCGACCCTGATCCGAATCCGATCATCCAGAATTTTCCAGACGCGTTGAACCATAAGGCGCGTATTACGAAACCGATGGTGCGCCGCGGCTGGCTCGATCGCGGTCCCGGCGCAGATGCGATGCGCGGCCGGGATGAGTTCGTCGAGATGGAATGGGACGCGGTGCTCGATCTGCTCGCGGGTGAGCTGACGCGCGTCAAGGATGCGCACGGCACCAAAGCGATCTTCGGCGGCTCTTACGGATGGTCGAGCGCGGGGCGCTTTCATCACGCGCAAAGCCAGTTGCATCGCTTTCTGAACGTCGCGCTCGGCGGTTACGTGCGTTCGGTCAACAGCTATTCCGCAGGCGCATCGATGGTGATGCTGTCGCACATTCTCGGCAATTACGACGACGTCTCGCGCCGCAATGTGAGCTGGGACGATATCGTCGCGCACACGGATATCGTGCTCGCCTTCGGCGGCATGGCGCTGAAAAACTCGCGCGTGGCCGCAGGCGGCATCAGTCGCCATACAGAACGCCAGAACATGATCGACGCCAGCGCGCGTGGCGCGCAATTCGTGCTGATCGGTCCGTTGAAGAACGATCTGCCCGTCGAAGTGAACGACGAATGGCTGCCGGCCAAGCCGGGCACCGACACGGCGCTGATGTTGGCGCTCGCGCATACGCTCGTCAGCGACAACGCGCATGACCG
>JANMAN010000208.1:0-7484 GCA_031359885.1 Tardiphaga sp.
AATTCGAGCGAGAAGCGACTGGCTCGGCTTCTCCTGCTGCTGGCTAATTTCGGCAAGGAGGGCAGCCCGACGCCGATCAATCCGAGCATCAATCAGGAAACGCTGGCCGAGATGATCGGCACAACGCGCTCGCGCGTCAGTTTCTTCATGAACAAATTCCGCAAGCTCGGGCTGATCGACTACAACGGACATATCGAAGTGCATCGGTCGCTGCTGAACGCGGTGCTGTACGACAAACCGCAACTGCGCGACGCCGCCGACATCGACCCGAAGAAATTGTAGGTTGGACGTTGCGTTGCGTTCGCATCGGCGTCGCAACAAATGCTCTGTTACCTCTCCCCGCTTGCGGGGCCGCGCCGCGAGCGACGCTTAGAGGTCGACCGGCGGAGCGCAGCGAAGTCGGTCGGGTGAGGGGGCGTCTCGTTCAGCAAGAGCCCCTCATCCCGACCTTCTCCCCGTAAGGACGGGGAGAAGGAGCGCGCTGCCGTCTTTGCTAGGGATTCTTTTTTCAGAACACAAAAATTCACTACTCCGCTGCCGATGGCTTTGAATACACCGCGATCGTCGAAATCTCGTTGCGGTGGGAATCCAGAACCACGATGTGCCGGGTCGGATCGACCGCCGGCCTGTCCATCGAGACCTGGATGGCGATGATCTTCGCCTTTTCGATCGCGGCAGTGTCGTCGTCGAACTCGTGGCCAGCGGGATCGATGAACCGGTGGCCGTCTGCGATATCGAAAAAATAACGGGGCATTGCGGGTCTCCGCAAAACCAATCCACCCGCTCGACGCGCGTTCCGCCGGTTCACCACCTCGCACCTATAAAAATCTTGCGCCCACGCCCCGCCGCGCTATATCCGGCTCCAGCCACACAACCGGATATAGACCGATGACGACGACCGACACCGCTGCGACCTCCCAACCGTTTCAGGCCGAAGTTGCCGAACTGCTGCACCTGATGGTGCATGCGGTCTATTCGGAGACCGACATCTTCCTGCGCGAGCTGATTTCGAACGCGTCGGATGCCTGCGACAAGCTGCGTTTCGAGGCGATCGCCAATTCGGCATTGATGACGGACGAGGAGAAGCCCGCGATCCGCATCACGCCGGACAAGACGGCCAACACGCTGACGATCGCGGACAGCGGCATCGGCATGGACCGCCAGGAATTGATCGACAATCTCGGCACCATCGCGCGCTCCGGCACCAAATCGTTTCTGGCGAAACTCTCCGAAGCGAAGGAGGGCGCGGGCCTGATCGGCCAGTTCGGCGTCGGCTTCTACGCAGCCTTCATGGTCGCCGAGCGGATCGTCGTCACCAGCCGTCGCGCCGGCGGCGACGAGAGCTTCGTGTGGTCGTCGTCGGGCGGCGCGGGCTTCGAGATCGCACCGGCGGCCGAGGGCGAAGGCCGCGCATCGCACGGCACCACGATCGTGCTGCACATGAAAGAGGATGCCGCGAAATATCTCGAACCGCACGAGATCGAGCGCATCGTCGGCGCCTATTCCGACAACATCCAGTTTCCGATCGAACTCGTCGGCGAGGACGGCGAGGCCCGCCAGATCAATTCCGCGAGCGCGTTGTGGCAGCGCTCCAAATCCGAGTTGACGCTGGAGGATTACACCCAGGCCTACAAGTCGATCGCCAGCGCCTGGGACGAGCCGGCGATGACGTTGCATTACCGCGCCGAGGGCCGGCAGTCCTACGCGGTGCTGCTGTTCGCGCCGTCGACCAAGCCGTTCGATCTGTTCGAGCCGGAGCGCAAGGGTCGCGTCAAGCTCTACGTCCGCCGCGTCTTCATCACCGACGATGCGGATTTGCTGCCCGCCTATCTCCGCTTCGTGCGCGGCGTCGTCGACAGCGAGGATCTGCCGCTGAACATCTCGCGCGAGATGTTGCAGAACAATCCGCAGCTCGCGCAAATCCGCACCGCGATCACCAGCCGCGTCGTCGGCGAGTTGGAGCGGCTCGGCGACAAGGAGCCGGAGGCGTTCAAGAAAATCTGGGATGCGTTCGGGTTGGTGCTGAAGGAAGGCATCTGGGAAGACCGCGAGCGCCGCGACAAATTGCTGGCGCTGTCGCGCTTCACCACGACAGCGGGCGAGGGCCGCACGCTGAAGCAATATGTCGAAGGCCTCAAAGACAACCAGACCGAGATTTATTATCTCGTCGGCGACAGCATCGACCGGCTGAAGTCCAACCCCAAGCTCGAGCAAGCCACCGCGCGCGGCATCGAAGTGCTGCTGCTCACCGATCCCGTCGATGCGTTCTGGACCTCCGCGCCGACCGATTTCGGCGGCAAGCCGCTGAAGTCGCTGAGCCAGGGCGAGATCGATTTCAGCCTGATCCCGGAAGCCGCGACCGACGAGCCGAAGCCCGAGCCGGTCGCCGACGAAGCCGCGACGATCGCGATCATCAAGGCCGCGCTCGGCGAACGCGTCGCCGACGTGAAGGCCTCGCAACGCCTGACGACCTCGGCATCGTGCCTCGTCGCCGGCGGCTTCGGCCCGGACCGCGCGCTCGAGCGGATGCTGGCGCAGCAAAATCGCGGCGGCGGTGCCATGAAACCGATCCTCGAAATCAACATGCGGCATCCGCTGGTCGGCGCATTGGCGTCGCACGGCGCGGACACGACGGCGTCGGAGGATCTGTCGCTGCTGTTGCTCGAGCAGGCACAGATCCTCGACGGCGAATTGCCGGCCGATCCCGCCGCGTTCGCGGCACGCATCAACCGGCTCGCGTTGAAGGGACTGTAAGAAAGGCGCGGGCTTAGCCTTTCGTCGCAGACGCGGTGTGCAAATAAAAGTGGGCAGCGCAATCCGAATAAAATAGCGTCCGGCCGACGTAAAAAATTGACCGGGAGAAACACATGAAGTTCGGATTAGCGACCGCCATCGCCGCGTGCGGCCTCACGCTTGCCTCGCCCGTTCTGGCGCAGGGCGTCAAGATCGGCATCCTCAACGATCAATCCGGCGTCTATGCAGACTACGGCGGTAAGTGGTCGCTCGAAGCCGCCAAGATGGCGATCGAAGATTTCGGCGGCAGTGTGCTCGACAAGCCGATCGAGATCGTCACCGCGGACCATCAGAACAAGCCCGATTTGGGCGTCAGCATCGCGCGCCGTTGGTACGAGGTCGAGAACGTCGACATGATCACCGAGCTCACGACCTCGTCGGTCGCGCTCGCGGTGCACGATCTGTCGAAGGCGCAGAAGAAGATCGACATCGTGGTCGGTGCCGCGACGTCGCGACTGACCGGCGACGTCTGCCATCCCTACGGCTTCCACTGGGCCTACGACACGCGCGCGCTTGCGGTCGGCACCGGCGGCGCGCTGGTCGAAGCCGGCGGCGATAGCTGGTTCTTCCTCACCGCCGATTACGCCTTCGGCTACGCGTTGGAAAAAGACACCAGCGAGATCGTGAAAGCCAAAGGCGGCAAGGTGCTCGGCGCGGTCCGGCATCCGCTGAACTCGTCGGATTACTCGTCGTTCCTGCTGCAGGCGCAGGCTTCGAAGGCCAAGGTCATCGGTCTCGCCAATGCGGGTCTCGACACCACCAACAGCATCAAGCAGGCCGCCGAATTCGGCATCGTCGCCGGCGGCCAAAAGCTCGCGGGCCTCTTGCTGACGCTCGCCGAAGTGCACGGCCTCGGGCTGAACGCCGCGCAAGGTCTGGTGCTGACGGAAGGCTTCTATTGGGATCGCGACGACAAATCGCGCGCCTTCTCGGAGCGTTTCTTCAAGCGCACCCAGCGCATGCCGAACATGATTCAGGCCGGCACTTATTCCGCGACCTTGTCCTACCTCAAGGCGGTCAAAGCCGCCGGCACGAAGGACACCGAAGCGGTGGCGCAGAAGCTGAAGGAATTGCCGGTCGACGACGCGTTCGCGCAGGGCAAGGTGCAAGCCAACGGCCGCATGGTCCACGACATGTATCTGTTCGAGGTGAAGAAGCCCGCCGATTCCAAGAAGCCGTGGGATTACTACAAGCAGCTCGCGGTCGTCCCCGGCGACAAGGCGTTCCCGACCGCCGCCGAGAGCGGCTGCCCGCTGACGAAGTAATCTTACCCTCCCATTGAGGTGGAGGGTCGCCAAGCATCGCGCGTAGCGCGTGCTTGGCGGGGTGGGGTGACAGGCAGACTGTAACTCACCCCACCCCGATATTCGCTTCGCTCATATCGACCCTCCCCCTCAAGGGGAGGGTGAAGAGCCTCAATACCCCGTCATCTCCAGATACCCCATGCCGCTTTGCGTGCCGCCGAACCGGATCGGGCCTTCCCAATAGGGAAAGCTGGTGCCCATCCAGCTTTGCGCGTTGACCGGCGCGACATCGATCTGCAAGCCGCGCGACGGCACGCTCACCCGCCACGACGTCGGAATGTCGCGCGTGCCGATGCGTGTCGCAGCCAACGGCGTCATCGCGATTGCGTCGGACGGCAATTGTGTCGAGACGCCGTCGCGGCCGATCCAGTTGCCCGAGAAATAATTCCCGCCGCTTCCTTGTCGCAAACGAAACAGCATCAGCTTGTCGCCATCCGCCAGATGCAGCGAGAACCAGTCCCAGCCGGTCTGGTCCGATGCGAGCGGCTGGCTCGACCATTCGCGATCGAGCCACGCGGTGCCCGAGACATCGACGCTCTTGCCGGCGATTGTGACGGTGCCCGACGCGCGATAGAACGGCTGGCTGTAATAATACGACGCTTGGCCGCGCTCCGATTTTTTGCTGTAGCCGCGGTCGCCTTGCAGCACGAGCGGCTGCTCGGCTTTGAGCGTCAGCGCGTAATTGAAATCCGCGCCTGCGGCGTTGAGCGCAACGGGCGAGACGATGGTCGCATCGAAACCGTCGCCGGCCTTCAACTGCCACGCGTCGATCCACGCGCTGAGCGGCGACGCCTCGACGCCGGACGTGCCAATGCCGCCGCGCGAAAACGTCTCGGCGTAGCGATGCGTATCGCCGCGCGTAACGGCCGCATGGCCCATCCAGATTTGCTGGCTTGCCCAGCCGCCGTCGTCGTCGCCCGGCTTCATCGCTTGCCGAAACAGCGTCCACTGCGCGCCGTAGTCCTGGCCCGCGGCGTCTTTCAAATTCGCGGTGACGTACCACCACTCGATGCGATAATCCGCATGCGCGCCATGATCGGCGGGAAACGCCAGCGCGCGGCCGGGCGTGACGTTGGCGAAGCCTTTGGCGTCGCGGCCCAATCCCGCGAAGCCTTGGGCATGGGCCGTGTTGGCAACGGCGAGCGCGCCGAGGCTTGCGATCATCGCGCGGCGGGTGAGGGTGCTTATCGACATGACTTATCCAACGAAACGTCATTCCGGGGCGCGAACGCCTCTTGGCGGAAGCGAACCCGGAATCGGGTCATGTTCATCTTAAAGAGATTCCGGGTTCGCATGCGGCTAACGCCGCCTGCGCCCCGGAATGACCAAGTTGAAGCCAGTTTACAGTCGCAAAAATTCAACTCACCTCTCATTCGCGAATACCTTCACCAGATCGACGGGCTGCATCCGCAGCAATTTCAAGATCGGCAGCAAGGCCGCAACGAACGCAGCGATCATCGCGACGCCGAGCAGTTCGACCAGTTGCAGCGGAAACACATGAAACGGCAGCCGCCAGCCGAACGCTTTCACATTGACGACCGCAATCAGACACCACGCCACCAGCAGCCCGAGCGGCAAGGCCAGCAACGCGGTAATCAACGCGACCGCCATCGTCTTCAGCAATTCGATGACGGCGAGACGTTGTCGCGTGACGCCGATCGCCCACAGCGGCGCAAGCTGCGGCAAGCGCGAATTGCTCAACGTGAGCAGGCTCGTCAGCAGCGCGATGCCGGCGACGCCGAGCGTGAATGCGTTCAAAGCCGACGTGACCGCGAAGGTGCGGTTGAAGATGCGTAGCGACTCCGTCTTGACTGTCGCTTGGTCGGCGACGCTGCGGCTGTCGAGCGCGAACGTCTTTTGAAGCTCCGCGACCAACGCCGGAGCCTTGTCCGGCGCGGTCCGCAGGCCGAAGCGCGTGCGCGGCGTGTCGGGAAATTTTTGCACCAGCGCATCCGTGGCGACGCCGAGCTGCCCTTTGGGATTGCCGTAATCCGCATAGATCGCGACGATCTCCAGCGGCCACACGCCGGTCGGCGTAGGCACTTCGATGCGGTCGCCGAGACCGAGTTTGAGTCGACGCGAGAGTTGTTCGCTGATCAGCGCGGCGTCGCCCTTGGCGAGCCGGTCCCAAGGGTTTGTTATGCTATCGCGACGGGATTCAAGCAGCGGCCACTGCTCGCGATAGGTCGCATGATCGGCGAAGCCGAGAATTTCGACCGGCCATCCGCCGACCTGAACGTCGGCGCGCGCGCTTGGCAGAACTGCATCGACGTCGGACCGTTGCTTGAGCCAGTTGTCGATTTCGACGGCCTGCTTGTCGTCCTTGGCGTTGAGATAGATTTCGGCTGCCAGCCGGCCGTCGAGCCATCCGACGAATGTTTTGCTGAAGCCCGATACCATCGTGCCGACGCCGACATTGACGGCGAGCGCCAACAGCAACGCCATCAAGGCCAGCGACAAGCCCGAGAGTTGCTGGCGTGAATCCGCCCAGAACCACGAGGTCAATGGCCGCGTCGCGCTGCGCTCGCCGGTTTTGAGCACGAAGCCGAGCACCACTGGTAAAGCCAGCGCCGCGCCCAGCATGATCGAGGCCAGCACCGCGAAGCCCGCCGCGAGCGAGTCGCCGAGCCACAACGCGCCGGCAGCGAATGCGAACACCGCCAACGCCGCGAGACCTTGTAACTTTAGCAATCGCTGTTGCGCGGTCTGCCAGGCATAGGGTTGCGCGGTGGCGAGCAGCGGCAAGCGTGCGGCTTTGATGAGGCTCGTTGCAGCGGCCGCAAGCGCGCCGATCACGCTAATGGCGATGCCGGCGAGCCACCATTGCGGCCGCAGCGTGAGCTGTCCGGGAATTTGCGCGCCGTACAGACCGCGCAGACTCGCCGCAACATCGGGCAGGAGCGACGCTGCGATCACATAGCCGCAGACGAGGCCGATGAGGCCTGCGACCAGCGCGATGGTGACGAGCTCGCCGACCAACACGGCGTTGAGCATCCGCGCCGAGACGCCACAAGCGCGCAACGTTCGCAACATCGGCAGGCGTTGCTCGAAGGCGAGGCCGACAGCAGAATTGACGATGAATAGGCCGACGACGAAGGACAGCAGTCCGAACGCGGTCAGGTTGAGATGGAAGCTGTCGGTCAGACGTTCGAGGTCGCTCTCGCTGGATGGCTCGATGAGCCGCAATTTATCGTCGACGACCGACTCCAGCGATGCGCGACGCTGCGTGCTCGTGCCGATCAAAAGACGCGAGATTTGTCCGGGCTGTTTGAGCAATTGCTGCGCGACGCCGATATCGACCACGAGCACGCCCGGCAACATTTGCGGCTGTGCTCGCAGCGGCGGCAATTTCAGGCCGCCCGAGATTTCGGGCGTATCGCGCGCGCG
>JANMAN010000223.1:0-2860 GCA_031359885.1 Tardiphaga sp.
TGACGGTGCGGCAAAACCTGACGATCTTCGGCAAGCTCTACGCGGTCGAGAACCTTCACGCGCGGATCGCGACGCTGGCATCCGATCTAGACCTCAACGACTTTCTCGATCGTCCCAATGGTAAACTTTCAGCCGGACAGAAGACCCGCGTCGCGCTCGCCAAAGCGCTGATCAACGATCCGGAATTGCTGCTGCTCGACGAGCCGACCGCCTCGCTCGATCCCGATACGGCCGACTGGATTCGCAGCCATCTCGAAACCTATCGCAAGGCCAAGGGAGCCACGATCCTTCTCGCGTCTCACAACATGCTCGAAGTCGAGCGACTGTGCGACCGCGTCATCATCATGAAGCAAGGCCGCATCGAGGACGACGACAGCCCGGACCGCATCATGGCGCGCTACAATCGCACCACGCTGGAAGAGGTGTTCCTCGATGTCGCGCGCGGGCGCGTGCAGGAGACCACCTCATGAGCGCGATCGCCCATCAGGGCATCTCGATGCATCGCATCGGCGCGATGATCCTGCGCTACTGGTATCTCCTGATCTCGTCGTGGCCGCGACTGCTCGAACTGGTCTATTGGCCGGCGTTGCAGATCATCACTTGGGGATTTTTACAGAGCTATATCGCGGAGAATGCCGGCTTCTTCGCACGCGCCGGCGGCACCTTCATCGGCGCGGTGATCCTGTGGGACATCCTGTTTCGCGGCCAGCTCGGCTTCTCGATCTCGTTCCTCGAAGAGATGTGGGCGCGCAATCTCGGCAACTTGATGATGTCGCCGCTAAAGCCGATCGAGTTCCTGCTGGCGCTGACGATCATGAGCGTGATCCGCCTCGCCATCGGCGTCATTCCAATGAGCCTGCTCGCGCTGGTGTTCTTCGACTTCAATCTCTACGGCTTCGGACTGCCGCTGATCGCGTTTTTCTGCAATCTCATCTTTACGAGTTGGGCGATCGGTATCTTTGTCTCGGGCCTCGTCCTGCGGAACGGCCTCGGCGCGGAGAGCATCGTCTGGACCTTGATGTTCGTGCTGCTGCCGCTCGCCTGCGTCTATTATCCGGTCTCCGTGCTGCCGGGCTGGTTGCAATATGTGGCGTGGTGCATCCCGCCGACCTACGTCTTCGAGGGCATGCGGGCGCTGCTGATCGACCGCACCTTCCGCGCCGACCTGATGATTCAGGCCCTCTGCATCAATATTGTGCTGCTGATGGGATCATTCGCGATCTTCCTCGCGTTGCTGAAAAGCGCGCGCCGCAACGGATCGTTGATCCAGAGCGGAGAATGATGCTTATCAGCCAATTAACTCTGCATAGCGATAGCGCTTCGCATTGACGCTATATTACGCAGCCGCCAATATGCTGCGACGCGAAAAGAAAGATCGAGGACGATTATGCCGATTGGTGAGTTTGGCCGGCCGCCGGTAATTCAGGACGAAGTCAGCCCGGCGCTGACGACGCCGATGTACTGGATGCACGAGATGTTCTACGCGTCGCTCAATCCGGCGCGCGCGATGACGGTCGCGACCAAGATCCTGTTTCAGAAGCCGATGAATCCGTGGTCGCATACCGATCTCGGCAAGACCGTCGCGGCCGGCTGCGAATTGTTCGAGCGCACCACGCGCCGCTACGGCAAGCCGGAATGGGGCCTGCACGACACCGACGTCAACGGCGTCCGCACGCCGGTCGAAGTCCGATCGGTCTGGGAAAAGCCGTTCTGCCGACTGCTGTATTTCGATCGGAAGCATCCGCGCCCGCTGCGCCATCCGCAGCCGCGCGTGCTGATCGTGGCGCCGATGTCGGGCCATTACGCGACGCTGTTGCGCGGCACCGTCGAGGCGTTTTTGCCGACGCACGAAGTCTACATAACCGACTGGTCCGACGCCCGCATGGTGCCGATGACGGCCGGGCGTTTCGATCTCGACGACTACGTCGACTACGTCATCCAGATGCTGCAGGAACTCGGCGGCAACATTCACATCATCGCGGTGTGCCAACCCTCGGTGCCGGTGCTCGCCGCCGTGTCGGTGATGGAAGCCGACAACGATCCTTACGTTCCGCTGTCGATGACGTTGATGGGCGGACCGATCGACACGCGGCGTAACCCGACCGCAGTGAACAACCTCGCCGCCGAAAAGGGCATCGAGTGGTTCCGCAGCAACGTCATCACCAAGGTGCCGTTCCCGCAGCCGGGCTTCATGCGCGACGTCTATCCGGGCTTTTTGCAGCTCACCGGCTTCATCAGCATGAATTTCGACAGGCACAAGGACGCGCACAAGCGGCTGTTCGCCAATCTGGTGAAGGGCGACGGCGATCTGGTCGACAAGCATGTCGAGTTCTATGACGAATACCTCGCCGTCATGGACCTCACCGCCGAATATTATCTGCAGACCGTCGACGTGGTGTTCGTGAAACATTCGCTGCCGAAGGGCGAGATGCTCCATCGCAACAAGCGTGTCGATCCGTCGAAGATCACGCGCGTCGCTTTGATGACGGTGGAAGGCGAGAACGACGACATCTCCGGAATCGGCCAGACCGAAGCGACGCATACGCTGTGCACGAACATCCCCGACGATCGCCGCGTGCACTACGTGCAAAAAGGCGTCGGCCATTACGGCGTGTTCAACGGCTCGCGATTCAAATCGGAAATCGTGCCGCGCATTTCGGATTTCATGCGCTCGACCGCCTCGCATCAGGCGAAAGACATCGCCGAACAGCGCGACGTCGCTGCGGAATAACATCAGCGCCGTTCGCGCGTTTGTCGCGCGCGCCAACCGGTGTAAACCGGGTCACCAAGTCGCTGGAGATAAAAAACCTTGGCCGAGACAATCTGTACACGCTCGGGTTTCGCGATACGAGCCCGGAAA
>JANMAN010000247.1:0-1532 GCA_031359885.1 Tardiphaga sp.
GGGATACGCTGGCGATCGGAGAATACCTCAACGAGCTGATGCCGGACGCTCGTCTGCTGCCCGCCGATCGCGTGCAGCGGGCGCACTGCCGATCGATCTGCGGCGAAATCCATTCCGGCAGCGACGCCCGCAGCGTCGTGAAGCCGGAATGGATTTCGCCGCAGATCGATCGGCAGTGCGCCCGCTGCACGCGGTCGGCGGGCAGCAGACGAGCGTCCGGCATCAGCTCGTTGAGGTATTCGCCGATCGCCAGCGTATCCCAGACGGTCGCCCCGTCATGGCGCAGGCATGGCACCAGGATCGACGACGACAGCAGCAAAATTTCAGCCCGCGCCGACACGTCCCCCTGCGCCGTGATGATTTCATCGAATTCCAGGCCGGAGAATTTGGTGAGCAGCCAGCCCCGCAGCGACCACGAGGAATAGTTCTTGCTGCTGAGTGTCAGTGTCGCTTTGGTCATGAACGGCCTCCCCTGCCCGCGATGTGGCTCGTTCGCGCGCGGTCGCCGATTACGCAGCAAACGACATGCCAGTTTCGGCGGCATTTGCCGGCGATTGACTCCCGGCTGGCTTGCATATTGCATAGCAACATCTGCAAGGAGAGCAGCTTTATGTCCATGATGATGTACCAAATCTACCAGAACCAGATGGATCTGCTGACCCCTTGGCGAAATGGTGCCGCCTCCGCTTTCAAATTCTTAAATCTTGCGCCGCAAGGCATCTTCGAGAGCGGCTTTTTCGACAAAGTCACAGCCGACAAGATCACCGCCGGTAAAAAAGGCCCGTCCGAAAAACTATTCGGCCGCCTTGCCGCCGCTTTCGAACTGATCTCGCGGACGTCGCTCAGCTATGCCCGCCCGGCCTATGACATCGGCCCGGTGCTGGTGGGCAACCGCGAACTGGACGTATCCGAAGAGGTCGTGTTCTCGACGCCGTTCGGATCGCTGCTGCATTTCAAAAAAGAAGGGTCGCCGATTCAGCCGCAAGTGCTGCTGGTCGCGCCGATGTCCGGGCATTTCGCGACGCTCTTGCGAGGAACCGTCAAGACGCTGTTGCAGGACCACGACGTGTTCATCACCGACTGGCACAATCCGCGCGACATTCCACTGTCCGCCGGCAAATTCGGGCTCGACGAGTATACCGAGCACCTGATCGACTTCATGAACGTGCTCGGTCCGAAATCGCACATGGTGGCGATCTGCCAGCCGTCGGTGTCGGCGCTCGCCGCCGCCGCGATCATGTCGGAGGACAACCATCCGGCACGTCCGGCGAGCCTTACCCTGATGGCCGGGCCGATCGATACCCGTATCGCACCGACCAAGGTCAACGATTTCGCCAAGAGCAAGCCGATCTCGTGGTTCGAGGACAACCTGATCAATTACGTGCCGATGCAGTGCAAGGGCGCGTTCCGCAAGGTCTATCCGGGCTTCGTGCAACTGACCGCGTTCGTGTCGATGAATCTCGACCGCCATATCAAATCGCATGTCGATCTGGCCGACCATCTCGCCAAGGGCGAGACCGACAAGGCGGAGG
>JANMAN010000249.1:0-6820 GCA_031359885.1 Tardiphaga sp.
GGTCCACCCTCTCCCGCTGCGCGATGCAAGAGCATCGCTGGGGGAGAGGGATTGCGCGCTGCTGGCGTCAAGCACAACAAAATGTCGGCGAACGCGGAGGTGCAAAAACGGCGAGCACGGTCGCTCCGGCAATCCATGACCGATGCCGAGCGCAAATTATGGTTCGCGTTGAAGGGTCGGCGTTTTCAAGATCACAAGTTTCGTCGGCAGGCGGCGGTCGGGCCATACATTGTCGACTTCGCTTCGTTCGATGCGCGCATGATCGTCGAGGTCGATGGCGGTCAGCACGCTGATTCAGTCTCGGACAAACTACGTGACGCATACATGCGGGAGAATAATTTTAGGGTTGCCCGATACTGGAATGACGATGTGCTGAAAAATCTGGACGGGGTTCTCGAAGATTTGTGGCGGCGGCTGACGATGGGAGACCGCTAATGGGCCAGGCCATGCCCAAACCCGCGTTGCGGCCGATGCTGCCCGAAGACGTGCCTGTCCTTGCGGCGATATTCGCGGCGAGCGTCGAGGAACTGACCGGCGAAGATTACAGCGAGGCGCAGCAATCCGCATGGATCAGCGCCGTCGATGACGAGCCGGCTTTCGGCAAGCGCGTGCAATCGCAGCTCACGCTGGTCGCGACGTTGCAGAATTCGCCGGTCGGATTCGCGTCGCTGAAGGGCGCGGATCATCTCGATCTGCTGTATGTGCATCCGGGCGCTGTCGGCCAAGGCGTCGGTGCGCTGCTATGCGACGCGTTGGAAAAACTCTCCGGCGCGCGCGGCGCAAAAGCCTTGACGGTCGATGCCAGCGACAACGCCGAAGAGTTCTTCAAGAAGCGCGGCTACGTCGCGACGCGCCGCAACACCGTCACGGTCGGCGACGAATGGCTAGCCAACACGACGATGACAAAGACGTTGGCGGCAGTCGGGCCAGGAGCGCCGTCATGAGCAAAGAGCGTCTGTATTTGTTCGACACCACGCTGCGCGACGGTGCGCAGACCAACGGCGTCGATTTTACGTTGCGCGACAAGCGCATCATCGCCGGCATGCTCGACGATCTCGGCATCGATTACATCGAGGGCGGCTATCCCGGCGCGAACCCGACCGACACGGAATTCTTTGCGACCAAGCCTGATCTCGACAACGCGAAATTCACCGCCTTCGGCATGACCCGGCGCGCCGGTCGCTCGGTGTCGAACGACCCCGGTGTGGCGTTATTGCTGGACGCCAAGGCCGACGCGATCTGTTTCGTGGCGAAGGCGTCGGCCTATCAGGTGCGCGTTGCGCTGGAGACGACGAACGAGGAAAACCTCGCGTCGATCCGCGACAGCGTGTCCGCCGCGAAGGCCGCCGGCCGCGAGGTGATGCTCGATTGCGAGCATTTCTTTGACGGCTACAAGGAGGATGCCGCCTTTGCGTTGTCCTGCGCGAAGGCCGCGTACGAAGCCGGCGCGCGCTGGGTGGTGCTGTGCGATACCAATGGCGGGACGATGCCGCACGAGGTCGAGGCGATCGTGCGCCATGTCGTCACGCAGATTCCGGGCGATCATGTCGGCATCCACGCGCATAACGACACCGAGCAGGCGGTGGCGAATACGTTCGCGGCGGTGCGCGCCGGCGCGCGGCAGATTCAAGGCACGCTCAACGGGCTCGGCGAGCGCTGCGGCAATGCCAATCTATGTTCGGTCATTCCGACGCTGCGTCTCAAAAAAGAATTTGCGGACGCCTTCGAGATCGGCGTATCGCAGGACAAACTCGAAACGCTGGTTAAGGTTTCGCGCAGTCTCGACGACTTGCTAAATCGCGCGCCCGATCGTCACGCACCTTATGTCGGCGAAAGCGCTTTCGTCACCAAGACGGGAATCCATGCGTCCGCTGTGCTGAAAGACCCGCATACCTATGAGCACGTGGCACCGGAGAGTGTCGGCAATCATCGCAAGGTGTTGGTGTCCGATCAGGCGGGGCGCTCCAACGTCATCGCCGAACTCCAACGCGCCGGGATTGCCTTCGACAAGGCCGATCCAAAACTGACGCGGCTCGTCGAGGAGATGAAGGAGCGCGAGGCGATGGGCTATGCCTACGAGTCCGCTGACGCCTCGTTCGATCTGCTGGCGCGGCGCGTGCTCGGCAAGGTGCCGGATTATTTTCGCGTCGAGCAGTTCGACGTCAATACCGAGCAGCGTTACAACGCCAATGGCCAGCGCATCACGGTGGCCATGGCGGTGGTGAAGGTCGATGTCGATGGCGAGACGTTGATCTCGGCTGCGGAGGGCAACGGCCCGGTCAACGCGCTCGACGTGGCATTGCGGAAAGATCTCGGCAAATATCAGAAATACATCGAGCGGCTGCGGCTGGTGGATTACCGCGTGCGTATCCTCAATGGCGGCACCGAAGCTGTGACGCGCGTGCTGATAGAAAGCGAAGACGAGCAGGGCGATCGGTGGACCACGGTCGGCGTCTCGCCGAACATCATCGACGCCTCGTTTCAGGCGCTGATGGATTCGGTGGTCTATAAATTGGTAAAGTCGAAGGCGCCGGTGTGAGGTGGGGCGTCAATGCGAGGAGCCTTTGCCCTTCGCAGACGAAGAGCTGGCTCTTCGCAATGACAACGGATGGAGCCCGCGATGATCGATCACGCCTCGCTCGGTGTCAGCGATCTCGACCGCGCGGTCATATTTTACGAGCTTACATTTGCGCCGCTCGGGCTGACCAAGCTGGTGGCGCGGCCGGCGATGGTCGGCTTCGGCAAGACCTATCCGGAAGTCTGGCTCAACCTGCGCAAGGACATGCCGCGCGTGGCCGACGATTGCGGCTCGCACATCTGCCTGCGGGCCAAAACTACTGCCGATGTCGATGCGTTTCATGATGCGGCATTGAAGGCCGGCGGCATATCGGAGGGCCCGCCGTCACTGCGGCCGCACGACCGCGTGGTCTATTATGCAGCCTTCATTCGCGACCCCGACGGCAATCGCATCGAGGCGGTAACGTTTCCAACCGCGTAAGACTAAAGCCTGCTCGCGACTTCTGGCGAGAGGGCTTTGCTCTCATCGGAAACAGAGGCCGCCGCGGCGCGCAGGCGCGGCAGAACGTCTTCGATGCGGTCAGCCTTAAGCAGGTCCACCGCAAGCGTCGGCCGGATGAAGGCCGTGCTGCGCATATGCGAAATCAACTCGACGAATGGCGTCCAGAAGCCGTCGATGTCGGCCAGCAGAATCGGCTTCGAATGGCGGCCAAGCTGCTGCCATGTCAGTTGCTCGACCAGTTCTTCGAGCGTACCGATGCCACCAGGCAATGCAACGAACGCATCCGAGCGTTCGAACATCAGTCGCTTGCGCTCGTGCATGTCTCGGGTGACGATCATTTCCTGCACCCGGTCCAATGCGTTTTCACGTTTGGTCAGGAAATCCGGAATGATGCCCGTCACACGACCGCCATGGTCCAGCGTTCCGGTCGCAACCGCACCCATCAGGCCGATCGAGCCGCCGCCATAAACCAGGCCGACGCCGTTTTCGGCCAGCGCCTTGCCGAGCGCAGTGGCAGATTCCATGAAGCGGGGATTGGTGCCGGGGCCGGAACCGCAATAGACGCAGACGGTTTTGATCGTGCTCATGTAAGAGATTTCGCACTGCAGCGTGGCGGGGTCAAGACCATGCGCATGACCGCCCTTCACAGCAAAAGAATTGCCGGCGACGGGGTGCGGATGCGACTTAGAGCCGCTATATGCTGGCCTCAAGATGCAAATATTTCAGACACAGCAAGCCGGTTTTAGTCGCGGCTTCGGGCCCGCTTGATGGCTCACCCGCATAAGGTCAATGACGACGCTGAAAAACCGGCGCTCGATGCGGCACCGCGCGCCACGATGATCGGCACGCTGGTGCATTTGTGGCCGTATATCTGGCCTGGCGATCGCTACGACCTGAAAATGCGAGTCGTCTGGTCGATGGTCTTGTTGGTCGTTGCCAAGCTCGCGACGCTGATCGTCCCGTTCACGTTCAAATGGGCGATCGACGCGTTGACCGGCGCGGATACGGCTCCCGTGCAGGGCTCCAACTGGGCGCTGTGGCTGATCGCGTCGCCGCTGATCATGACGGTGAGTTACGGTCTCGTCCGCGTGCTGATGGCCGTTCTGACGCAATGGCGCGACGGCATCTTCGCCAAGGTCGCGATGCATGCCGTGCGCAAGCTGGCGTATCTGACCTTCGTCCACATGCACGAATTGTCGTTGCGCTTTCACCTCGAGCGCAAGACCGGCGGCCTGACGCGCGTGCTGGAGCGCGGCCGTCTCGGCATCGAGGTCATCGTGCGAATGGTGATCTTGCAACTGGTGCCAACCATCGTCGAGGTGACGCTGCTGATGGGCGTGCTGCTGTGGCAGTTCGACTGGCGCTACGTCGCGGTCACGCTGCTGACCGTTGTCATCTATATGTGGTTCACCTATGTCGCGACGGAATGGCGGATCGAAATCCGCCGTCGCATGAACGACAGCGACACCGAAGCCAACACCAAAGCGATCGACTCGCTGTTGAACTACGAGACGGTGAAATACTTCAGCGCCGAATTGCGCGAGGCCGAGCGCTACGACCGCTCGATGGAGCGCTACGAGCGCGCCAGCGTGAACACTTACACGTCGCTAGCGATCTTGAATGCCGGGCAGGCGGTGATCTTCACCTTCGGGCTGACGGCCACGATGCTGATGGCCGCGATCGGCGTGCGCAACGGCACCAATACGGTCGGCGATTTCGTTATGGTCAACGCGATGATGATCCAGCTTTATCAGCCGCTGAATTTCATGGGCATGGTGTATCGCGAGATCAAGCAGGCCGTCATCGACATCGAGAAGATGTTCGGCGTACTGGAGCGGAACCCGGAAGTGAAGGATTTGCCGGGCGCGAAGGCATTGATCGTGTCGCAAGGCACCGTCAAATTCGACGACGTGCAGTTCTCTTATGATCCGGAGCGACCGATCCTTAGGGGTCTGTCTTTCGAAGTGCCGGCCGGCAAAACGGTCGCGATCGTCGGGCCGTCCGGAGCGGGAAAATCCACGATTTCGCGGCTGCTGTTTCGGCTTTACGATGTGTCCGGCGGGCATATCCTAATCGACGGGCAGGACATCCGCAAAGTCACGCAGGCCTCGTTGCGTGCATCGATCGGCATGGTGCCGCAGGACACTGTGCTGTTCAACGACACCATCCGCTACAACATCCGCTACGGGCGCTGGGACGCAAGCGACGCGGAGGTCGAGGAAGCCGCGCAGCTTGCCCAGATCGACGGCTTCATCCGGATGTCGCCGAAGGGCTACGAGACCGAAGTCGGCGAGCGCGGCTTGAAATTGTCGGGCGGCGAGAAGCAGCGCGTCGCAATAGCCCGGACCGTCTTAAAGGGGCCGCCGATCCTGGTGCTGGACGAGGCGACGTCCGCGCTCGACAGCCATACCGAGCAGGAAATTCAGGACGCGCTGGAGAAGGTGTCGCGCGGCCGAACGTCGCTGGTGATCGCGCATCGGCTTTCGACCATTGTCGGCGCGGACGAGATCATCGTGCTGGATCAGGGGCGCATCGCGGAACGCGGCACCCACTCGCAACTGTTGGAGGCATCCGGGCTGTACGCCAGTATGTGGAACAGGCAGCGCGAAGCGCAGGAAGCGCGCGAAAAACTTGCGATGATGGGCGACGACAACAAGGCGCCCAATCGCGTGCCGCCCTCGGCGACCGACGCGCTCGCCGCTTCCGCAGCCGCGGGGTAATTTCTTTCTTCGATCAAAACTTGCACGGATGCCGTTGCCGGGCTTGACCCGGCAATCTATCGCCCTGAAAAGACTCCCAGCAGGGTGGATGGCCGGGTCAACCCGGCCACGACGGCCTCCAAGTCCCGATCAATCGAGACCCAATATTCATGTCCATCGCAAATTCCATTCGCGCGCAGATCCCGCCGATCCATCCCGAAGGCTATCCGTTCATCGGCGGTTTCGCGCTGGCAAGCCTCGTGCTGTTTTGGATCTGGACGCCGTTGGGCTGGATCGGGACCGGCCTCACGGTCTGGTGCGCGCTATTCTTCCGCGACCCGGTTCGGGTTACGCCAGTTCGCGAGGGCATCGTCGTCTCGCCGGCGGACGGTCGCGTCTCGATGATCACAATGGTGGTGCCGCCGGCCGAACTTGGCCTTGGCACGACGCCCCTGCTGCGTATTTCGGTGTTCATGAGCGTGTTCAACTGCCACGTGAACCGCGCGCCGGTGGCCGGGCGGATCGACCGCATCGTCTATCGGCCGGGCAAGTTTCTGAATGCCGAACTCGACAAGGCCAGCGAAGACAACGAACGCAACTCGCTGGTGATCTCGACGCCCAACGGTCGGATCGGCGTCGTTCAGATCGCGGGTCTCGTGGCGCGACGTATCGTCTCGTTCGTGCGCGAAGGGCAGTTACTCGGCGCGGGTGAGCGTTTCGGCCTCATTCGTTTCGGCTCGCGGCTCGACGTGTTCCTGCCGGAAGGCGGCAAGGCGCTGGTGTCGGAAGGCCAAACAGCCATCGCCGGCGAGACTGTTTTGGCCGATTTCAACGTCGGCGATGGCGGACGCATCTATCGCAGCGCCTGATCGATCGTCCGCTCCGCGCGCCGATTGACCATGTGCGCCGCCGGTGATGGCGGAGCCAGGCCATGTTTGCTATACCTTCGGCATGGAAACTCCGCTCGATCCCAAATCGTCCGAGCTGCGGCGCCGCCGGTTTCGTCCAATTCCGGTGCGCCTGTTGGTTCCGAACCTCATCACGCTGCTGGAGAAGTGCGACGGCCTCACCGAGATCCGGTTGACGACCGAAGGCCGGATGG
>JANMAN010000091.1:0-1602 GCA_031359885.1 Tardiphaga sp.
CCGATGCGATTTCGGGCGTCGGCGCCTTGCCGCCGGTTTCCATCGCCAACACCTCCCTCAGGACATGCTTTTGCGGAATGCCGAAGTCCAGTATGTTTGCCGAAATGCCGCTCGACAATCGCACGGTGGTCAAATTCGCGGCCGTTGCCGCCATCGCTGGCTTCTCAGGCCGCCTGAAACGTCGCGGCGGACGAAACGAACTAATATTTCGTCGCTGCTGATAGTTTTGTAACATTGAACCCAAGATATGTCAATATGACTGACATAAATTTCTCGAAATCCGCGTCCGGCCCCGATTCGCGGGCCGCCGAAGCGCGTCCCCCCGCCCCCCGTTCGGGCGATTTGCGCTGGGATATCATCGAGCTGCTGTTCTTCGCCTACCGCGACTTCGTCGGCGATGCCGACAACGAGTTGGAGGCGTTCGGCTTCGGCCGGGCGCATCACCGTGTCCTGCATTTCGTCCACCGCTACCCCGGCCTCAAGGTTGCCGATCTCCTGGACGTGCTGCGCATCACCAAGCAGTCGCTCGGACGGGTGCTGAAACAGTTGCTTGACGAAGACTATATCGTGCAGAAAACCGGCAACAACGACCGCCGGCAACGCCTGCTTTTCGCCACCGTGAAGGGCGAGGCATTGGTCGCCAAGCTCGCGGGCCTGCAGACCGACCGGATCAACCGCGCGCTCGGCGAAATAGGACCGTCGGGCGCCGAACCAGTTCGGCAGTTTCTGCGCGCGATGATCGACCATGACGACCCCGACAAGGTGCTGGAGACGATCCTGGGTAGCGGGACCGTCGCAAAGGCAAAGGAATAACCGTGGCCCAAGGAGCGTCTCAAGCAGCGTCTTCAGCAGCGTCAGTCGCGCGCCCGCCGCCGCGACCCGCCGACGATGCCCCGCATCTGCTGCTGGTCGATGACGACCGCCGCATCCGCGATCTGCTGTCGCGTTTCCTGTGCGGCGAAGGCTATCGCGTCACCACCGCGATGAGCGCCAGCGATGCCCGCGCCAAGCTGCTCGGCCTGCATTTCGACCTGTTGATTCTCGACGTCATGATGCCGGGCGAAACCGGGTTCGATCTGGCGCGCTTCATCCGCACCTCGTCCTCGGTGCCGATCATCATGCTGACCGCGCGCCATGAGGCCGAAGCCCGGATCGAAGGCCTGCAGATCGGCGCCGACGATTATGTCGCCAAGCCGTTCGAGCCGCGCGAGCTGGTGTTGCGGATCGGCAACATTCTCAAGCGTGCCGCGCCTGCGCCGGTCGAGACGCTGGAGCAGGTCGCATTCGGGCCCTACCTGTTTCACCTCGAGCGCGGCGACCTGCGCCAGGGCGAGGATACCGTTCATCTCACCGACCGCGAACGTGAGATGCTGCGCATTCTGGCACTGGCGCGCGGCGAGACCGTGCCGCGCAATGAATTGACCGGCAACGGCTCCGTCAACGAGCGCGCCGTCGACGTGCAGATCAACCGTTTGCGGCGCAAGATCGAGCGCGACCCGGCCAATCCGCTGTTCCTGCAGGCGGTGCGCGGCGTCGGCTATCGCCTGGTCGCGGCGCCGTGAGCACCCTCGACACCGGCCTCACGCTGATCCGCAATGCATC